>JAIPDI010000009.1 GCA_021737785.1 Deltaproteobacteria bacterium | reverse complement strand
CTCAATCAAGCACCATATGCCAATAGCCGAGGCTAAGAGCCCTTGGGTGTGACGACCTAACCGCTGGAATCGCCCAGTCAGAAAAATGAGCCCAGCGTCAGCACCAAATTAGGGCTCTAAGCCCGACAGGCTGCTAGAGAATTTTCAGAAATAGATTATATGAAATCAGCGTTCTCCCGATGGACAGGGCAGAACCAACCGTTTATGTTGCCATCATGGAGGAAGCGAGACGGGGTACTGAAATCTGTTTGGCAGAGTCCGTCACGCATTGACCCCGGATGCCGGGAATCGGATTTTAATACGAATCTTTTAATACAAATCAGAGGAGGAAGAACGTGGCTGACATTCTGATTATTGACGACCAGCCTTTTGTGGAGGAACTGCTCTCCGAGGAATTGGCGGCCGAGGGCCACCATATCAGGTATGTCGAGGATGCCGATTACGTCATGAGCTTTGTCGAAGAGTCAAGACCCGATATCATCCTCCTCGATCTGTACCTGCAAGGATTTGAAGGATGGGACCTGCTGAAGAAGATAAAGGCCCATGATGCGTCTCTGCCGGTCCTCATTGTGAGTGCCTATGACAATTTTATATCAGACCCCCGTCTTGCCGATGCGGACGGCTATGTCATCAAAGACCTGAACACCGACAAACTCAAAGAGAAAATTTACGAAAAATTGACAATATGCTGATCATGTGGAAACACCGGACAAGGTAAATGATGTCTTGCAGGCGTAAGCGGGGTCGAAAGCCGGGAAAAAGAGGTGAGCCATGATAAAGATTCTGGTCGCGGATCGGGAAGAAGCCTTCTGCTTAATGTATCAGGATGAACTGACCGAAGAAGGGTATGAGGTGGTGAGCGTAACCCGGCCCGAGGCCTTCCTGAAGGCGGTCGAAAAAGAAAACCCGGACCTGGTCTTGATGGACAGCGAAATGGACGATCCGGATGTGCAGCGCTTCCTCAAAGGGGTGATGACGTCCGGGTATCGAGTGCCCGGCATTCTGTGCACCACCTATTCCGACTCAAAGGAGTTTTGCCGGTCGTTTGCCGATGATATCGTCATGAAGAGTGCGAGTCTGGATGAGCTGAAAGGGAAGGTCAGGGGAATATTAGAGAATAGAGGGGAACTGATATCCCCGGACATTTCGCGTGTCCCGGTTTCGGACGAGGCGTTTCTTTCCGCTCGGAGGGGGGTGTAGAAGTGACCGGCCTGTCACCTGCCAGAGACCGCATACTGATCGTGGATGATGAACAATCGATACAATATGTGATCTCAGAATTGATTGCACACATGGGACACGAGGCTGTTGTGGCCGGCAACGGCAAGGAAGCCATGAAGACCTTTGGCCGGGGTGCGTTCGATCTTGTGATCACGGACCTGGACATGCCCGAGGCGAATGGTTTGGCCCTCGCCGCTTTCATCAAGGAGAGGTCTCCTCATACGCCTGTTGTGTTGATAACCGGCAGTGGATTGGAAGCCGTGGAGGAAGGCGCCGTAGATGTTGTCGTACGCAAGCCGTTCACCCGGGCCGAACTGGAAAATACGGTCCAAACGCTCTTGCACAGGGAAGACCGGCAATGGGTCCGGACCCATCCCAGGGTCGGTCAGCGCATCGATCCATTTGAGACAAGGCCGCGCAACCTCAACGGTCATGGAACCAGAGAGACGCAAAGGAGTACGGATCATGGCGTACAATTTCAGGATTCTCACTCACCAAAACAGTGAAAACGTTCATCTCAAGTTGATGGGTGATTTTGACGGCAGTTCAGCCTGCGAACTGCTCAATGCCTTAAAGACGTATTCAAACAGGGCCAACAGGGTCTTTATCCACACCGACGGACTCAAAGATGTGGACGTGTTCGGGAAATTGGTATTCCAGAGTGATTTCAGTGAAATATCTCAACAGCCGGGCGGGTTTGTCTTTACAGGGGAAAAACTGGCGCCATGAAAACGGCAAAAATGCACCAGGGTTTGCCACGCTGTCTGCCCGACGACGGACGAGACGACCGCCTGCTGATCGCCGGATATAGGGTCCCGGGGAGTAACTTCCACACAAGAAGGGACCATGGTTTGTTGAGGGAACGCAATTGATTCATTTGAGCTGGAGGTTGGTTTCGGCGTCAGAGGCGGCCGATTCGGCTGCGGCAGTTAGGCCGCCTTGGGGGTCATAAATGGAAGAAATTGTCGACCGTCTGTTCTATACGCTTTTCTGCAAGGGATATACCCCGGAGGAGACCCTCAGGCTCGTTGAAGATGTGGTGCACATTGTTGTTAAGGACCGCGGGGAATTTACAGCCGATAAGGTGAACCAAAAATTAGAACGGCTGGGCTGGCACAAGGCAAACGTTGACCCATTTACCTTTGAACTCATCATCTCACTCCTGAAAAATGATGGCGGGCAGGACATCGTGAACCCTACCATCCACTGACCAACAAACACCCGGTTCACAATGATGGTGGACCGGGCAGTTAAGAAAGGGGTGAACGTCCGATGGAACTTTGCGAAAACAGCCCGGTGTTAATGGTTGATGACGATCCCGACGATTTTTTTCTTGCCAGGCATGCCTTTAAACAGAGCGGTTTGCAAAAGGATTTTCAAATGGTGCCGGATGGCCAGGAATTGATGGACTATCTTTACCGCCGCGGAAAATTCGCAAATCTCGAAAAAACCCCCTGGCCGTGTCTTATCCTCCTGGACCTCAATATGCCCCGAAAGGATGGACGAGAGGTGCTCAGGGAGATGAAGGAAGATCCTGATTTCCGTCGAATTCCGGTCGTGGTATTCACCACGTCCTGCGACGAGAGCGATATCGCTTCCTGCTATGAACTCGGCGCAAACTCGTATATTACCAAACCTGCTGAATTCGACAGTCTGGTTGAGGTGATGACGAGCTTGGAGCAATACTGGTTAAAGGTTGTGCGGCTCTCCGATCGTCAGAGTTAGATAACACCGACCCGCGGATGTCATAAGAAGATGTTTTTCCCGGCGTGCTGCCTCGAAAACCTCTCCTGCCGGCATTTTTTGCCTTACGTGTCTGTAAAAGCGACCCTCCGGTTCGCCTCGGCGACATATTGATCTTGTCGTATCACCAAAAATCTGTTAACTAGTGTCTGAACAAAAACCTGGAAATCCAAAAAGGGTGGAATCGAAAGCTTGGTTTTATTAATTTCAACTCTATTCCATCAATTCGGAATTCGCAATTCCTCAATTCGTAATTGTGTCTGAATCACGCCAAGGCGTGATTTTCGTTCAGGCACTGCTATGCATTTGGAGGGGGTATCAGGTAACGATGAACCATGCGGACCATAGAAGCCTATGGAAATGAAGCAGGAAAACCAGTCGCTCAGGATACTGCTCGTGGAAGACGACGAGGATGATTATGTGATCATCCGGCACATTTTATCAAAGATTGAAGGACAGACCTTTCAACTGGACTGGGTGACCAGCTGCCAGGAGGCCATAGAGAAAGCCGTCTTGAATCAGCATGATATATGCCTGGTGGACTATCTGCTGGGCGTGGGAAACGGAATCCAACTCACCCGGGATTTCCTGCGGCACGGGTTCCGGGCCCCCGTTATTCTTCTCACGGGCCGGGGGAGCCATGACGTGGACATGCAGGCGATGAAGGAAGGCGCGGCAGACTACCTGGAAAAGATTGAACTCAGCCCTACGCTTCTGGAACGCACCATCCGGTATGCTATTGAGCGCTCCAAGACACTGGCGGCATTGCGGGAATCGGAACAACAGTTGCGTATTCTATCGTCTAAGTTACTGGAAACGCAGGAAAATGAGAGAAGGGTCATCGCCCAGGAACTCCACGACAGCATCGGTGCGAGTCTGACCGCCATACGTTACGGCCTCGAGGAAAAACTCCATCGCATGGGTAAAGACACCTCCCCCTCCGGGGGGATATCCCTGGAACAGATCATCACCATTGTGCGGGATACCACCGAGGAGGTCCACAGGATTTCCTCAAATCTGCGACCTTCAGTGCTGGATGATATGGGGCTCCTTGCAGCGATCGGTTCTGTTTGCCGGGAACTTCAAGAGATCTACACAGGGATCCGGATAGAGACCCGGATCGACGCCCGGGAAGATGACGTCCGGGAGTCCTTGGGCATTGTCATCTATCGGATCCTGCAGGAGGCCCTGAACAATGCATTTAAACACAGCGGCGCAGATACCGTCTTTGTGAGTTTGAAAAAAGCAGAGCGTTTGCTGGAGCTGGCCATACGGGATAACGGCCGGGGGTTTGATCCGGAACGGCGGTTGAAGCCGGGAGGCCGGATGGAAGGGATGGGGCTCATCGGCATGAAGGAACGGACGGAGTTGTCCAACGGGACGTTTGAAATACACTCGGAAAAGGGACGGGGAACCATCATTCGGGCCGCCTGGCCGGATTAAATAGTGTCTGAACGAAACAGGAAATCCAAAAAGGGCGGAATCGAAAACTTGGTTTTATTAATTTCAACTGTGATGCATTCGTAAAAAGTCGTCACCCCGTTGAAAAACGGGGTCCAGAGGTTTTGTAACTGATTGAATCCCGCTGCTGCGGGACTGGATTCCGGCTTTCGCCGGAATGACGAAAAATGACATTTCCTGACTTTTTACGAGACATCTTAACTCTATTCCATCAATTCGGAATTCGCAATTTCTCAATTCGCAATAGTGCCTGAATCACGCCAAGGCGTGATTTTTGTTCAGGCACTATCTATTCTTTCATGACAAGTCCCTTGTTAATGGCGTATGCGGTGAGTGCGGAGGCGGAGTGAAGGTCCAGCTTCTGCATGATATTCCCTCTGTGCTTTTCCACGGTCTTTGGGCTGATGCAGAGATAATCGGCGATCTCTTTGTTCTGATACCCTTCTCCCACCAGTTTCAGCACCTCCTTTTCACGCTGGGTGAGTGACTCGAAGGTCGTTTTATTTTTGACGGTTTTTCGGCTCTCAAGATATCCCTCCAATACCAGGTCTGAGATTTCCGGGCTGACATACTGTTTGCCCGAAAGAACGGACTTGAGGGCCATCATCAGGTCTTCGTGGCCGGATGATTTGAGGCAGTATCCATCTCCTCCGGATTTGAAGACCTCGAGGATGTACTCCTCTGATCTGTACATGGTAAGGGCGAGTATCTTCGTGTCCGCACAGTATTGTTTAATCTCCTTGATCACCGCGATGCCGTTCATTTTGGGCATATTGAGGTCCAGAAGGACCAGGTCGGGCTCGAGTTCCTTGATGATCCGGATGGCGTTCATTCCGTCGCCCGCCTCTCCCACCACTTCCAGTTCATTGCTCGAACTGAGGAGAGAGCAGAGCCCCTGTCTGAGAATTTTGTGATCTTCAACGATAACGATTCGCTTTTTTTCGGGCATGGCAGGCGCTCCCTTGGTGTGTGACGATGTTGTGAAGGATCCGTTCATAAATGGTGAATAATTTCCACCTTTATACATGATCGAACCCATATACCATACTCAAAAAAAGAAGTAAAGTAACAAAGGATATGGTGATCGCAATCATACCCTGGCTGTGGTGGAGCTCTCCGGCCATTATATTCAACCCACCGCCGTTGGGACATGGCCGCAACCCGATCGCTTCAACTCAGGAGAGGATGATGCCTGACATCTTGATTGTGGATGATAGCGAAGCATTCCGGGAAATGTTGAAAAGCATATTGATCTCAGGATTTCCCGCTATGCGGGTCAGGGAGGCACAGGATGGAAACAGGGCCGTCCAGGCAGTGGAAACAAAGGTCCCTGAACTTATTTTTCTGGATGTGCGATTGCCGGACGAAAACGGCTTTGAGTTGACCAGAAGATTGAAGGTGGCACATGCCGATGTGATTATCATTATGATGACCAGCTACGATTCGCCCGAGTACAAAAAGGCTGCCTTTGACGCGGGGACGGATTTCTTTATGTCCAAAAAGACATCAACCCCCGAGGACATCCTCCAAAGGATAGCATCCATATTCCCTTCCGGTTGATCGTGTTTCCGATATCCATGATCAGCCGCTGTGCGCCACAATCCAGTTACACCACCGGTATCCACCCGCAGCCGCGCCCTGTTTGCAACCTCCGATTTCAGCCGCCGTTATTCCGTAACCTCCTTCACCTCATGATCCAGCCATTGGATCGCTTTGGTTTCATTTTCCCGGAGGGTAAATACCTGATCCTTGACGCCGATCTGTATGGGGGCTTCCGCACACTTGCAGGCCGTAATGATGAGTTTGTCGGAAAATATGTCTATGGCGAGGGTTTGTCCCCGATAACGAATCTGCATGCGCAACCGTTCCAGTTGTTCGGGGAGGCAGGGGTTGAACCACAGCACGTCGCCCCGGATTTCCAGGCCTGTGTACCCCATCTGGATCATGTTGATGCACCCGGCCATGGCGCCTAAATGAATGCCTTCGGGGGTGGTTCCTCCCTGAATGTCGGAAATATCGCTCTCCAGGGCCTCGGTAAAAAGATTCCATGACCGGGGCCTGTCTCTCCTGGCAAGGACCCAGGAGTGAACCACCCGGCTAAGGGTCGATCCGTGGCTGGTTCGCTCTATGTAATAATCGATGTTTTTGGGTATGGTCTCGTACTCGAAAGGATACCCCAGCCGGTCAAAGAGATTATTCAGCTCCTCAGATGAAAAGAGGTAAAACAACATGAGCACATCGGCCTGCTTGGAAGCCTTATAGTTGTTCGGAGAATCGCCTTCGGCTTCAAGGATCCTGTCCAGTCTTTGAATATCCCCATACTTTTCCCTGTATCCGTCCCAATCAAATTCTTTGAGTTTGTCATAGCCCTCGAACTGGCTGATAATTCCGTCGCCGTGGAAGACTATGCGCATCCTGCGGCTGATATCCTCCCAGAGTGCCAGCTCTTCGTCTTCCAGGGCCAGGACCTCGCAAAGCTCATTCTTCCGGTCTTCCGGGAGACGCTCCAGCACTTTCAGGGCCTCGGTCAAGACCCACACCGCCATGATATTGGTGTAGGCATTGTTGTTCACTCCGGGTTTGTCGGAATCCGGATAAGCCTCATGATACTCATCCGGACCCATGACGCCGAGGATTTCGTAGCGGTCCAGATCAGGGTTGTAGCTCGAAATGCTGGACCAGAACCGGGCGATCTCCAAAATCATCTCTGCGCCGTAAAAAGACAGGAACTCCATGTCCTGAGTGGCCTGGTAGTATTGGCAGATGTTATGTGCAATGGCCGTGTTCACATGGCGCTGGTGCCGGGAATGATCCGGAATCCACCGACCGGATTTGGGGTTCAGATGGATCCGCTGGGTTTCTTCCCGCCCATTGCTTCCGCTCTGCCACGGGTACATGGCGCCCCGGTAACCTTCCTGCCGGGCCGCGGCGCGGGCCTCGTGGATACGGCGGTATCGATACATGAGAAGGGAGCGGGTAATTTCAGGGACCCGAAGGTCGAGGAACGGAAAAATAAAGAGTTCATCCCAGAAGATATGCCCCCGATAGGCTTCTCCATGCCATCCCCTCGAGGGAACGCCCACGTCCAGGTCCATGGTGTGCGTGGAGGTGCTCTGGAGGAGATGAAAGGTATAGAGATGCAGAATCATCCCTGTGCGATCGTCCACAGGGGGCGCTTTTTCCTGGTACTCGATATCAAAACGGCGCCACAGGTGCTTCCAAGCCAGGGCGGTCGTTTTAAGCAACGCATCAAAGCCCCCGGCCCGTTTAACGAATTTCAGCGCCTCGAGGCCGCACTCGGCTGAGGCGTAATCTCTTGAGGTGAAAAGGGCCATGACCTTTTCCACGCAAAGGTCCGTTCCTTTTTCCACCTGGAGGGTGAAGTGATGGGCCGTGTAACCGGGCTCTGCAACGGCGCCCCTTTCAACGTCCAGGACATCGCCGTTTCTTGAGACGCGGGTCCTTGCCGCCTGCGCGATCTTAAGTCCGGACTGCCTGGTCCGGACTTTGAGAAAGAGGGTTTCTTCATCCACGGCCCTGGCTTCCAGAGTCTCCAGGTGGTTGCTGTTGAGCCCCCGGTAGCGAGGGACCCCGTCATTGGTCACCCTTCCATCCAGGGCCGATCGAAACTCCACCTCTCCGGACCAGTTTTCAGGGGTAAAGACAATCTCCAGGGCCGCCAGGTGGGGCTCGGCCATGTGCACCAGCCGGCGTTCTTTCAGGATGGTGCGCCTCCCCTCCAGGTCTTTGAAAAGGACGGTGCGTAAGAGAAGGCCTCTCTTCATGTCCAATTCCTGACGATACTCAAGGATGTCCACCCGGGTCAGATCGAACCATTCTCCACCGGGGTAACGGAAGCCCAGAGTGAGCCAGTTGGGCAGATTGACCAGGTCCTCGTTCTCAATCACCTTACCCTTGATTTCCGTCTTGAGGCGGTTGTATCCCCCTGCCAGATAGGTTCCAGGGTAGTGGATGTCATCGGCTTCTGATTCGGGGGATGCCCCGCGTGTGGCAAAATAGCCGTTTCCGAGAGTGCAAAGCGCTTCCCGAAGCTTTTCCTGATCCGGATTGAAATCTTCGTAGACCAAGGACCAGACCGTCATTACTATGCTCCTTTCCCGGTGATGGTTGATGGTGGGATGTCCAGTACCCGTGATCGTCCCAAACGCGGAACTCGGAACTCGGAACGTGGAAGATGGAATACCACCTAACGCTGATACCCGCAACCAAAACGGCTGGTGCTGTCCCGTCATTCCGGCATGCCCTCAGCCGGAATGACGGAAGGCTAAACGTGCAGTGGAAGGATGGCCATATTTTCTTGTTTTTCATGACAGAAGACCAGGGAATAAGGGCCTAATACCCGACACCCACAACCACTACCCAATTCCCACTACCCAATGCAGGAACCGATAGACCTCATCCGTATCGTTCAGCCGGTACTGCGCTGCGGAGGGGCGGGGCGCTTCCTGTACCACGATGCCGATCCCCCGATCTGCCAGGACCTTGAACGCATCCTCATCGGTGACATCATCCCCGATATACATGGGGATAACGTCGGGTTGATCGAGCCCCAGCTTTTCCAGCAGCCACAAGAGCGCCTTTCCCTTATCCCAGTCTATCCCGGGCTGCAATTCGAATACCTTCTTCCCCTCGGATTTGCGCAGTTCCGGGTAGTCGGCATGGACCCTGTTTACAATATTTGATACGTCGGAAGCTCTTTCTGCTTTAACATTGCGGTAATGGACGGCAATGGAGAACTTCTTACGTTCCACCATCGCACCAGGGATGTTGGATAATTCCTTGTTCAGGTCTTGCTGGGCCTTGTCCAGGGTGGGAAGAAAGGACGTGCCCTGCTGGGATGTTATGTGCCGGTCTTGGGGGCCTGCAATGTCGAAGCCGTGGCTTCCGGCATAAACAAGGTTCTCGATCCCCACCTTTTCTTTGACATCGGGAAGATCTCTTCCGCTGAGAACAGACACGGTACAGCGTTCTGCCAATTCCCTGAGTACATGCCGCATGGCATCGGAGAGAACGGCGTCTTCAGGCCGCGATACGATAGGGGTCAAGGTCCCGTCATAATCCAGAAATACGGCCGTGCGGCCCTTCGAAAGCCGGCGGGCAATCTCCCCCTGTGCCTCAAGCGCGGAGGGAAGATCGTGGGTTTGGGCAATCCCAAGCTGAGAAAGATCGGTTACCACCATGTCCGCCTGGTTTTCGTACGAGGTCTGATTATGTCCCTTCCGGTTTACCCAAATCACACAGCCAAAGCCCCCTTTTTTCCCTGCCTGCACACCAACGATGGCATCCTCCACAACGACGGACCGTCCAGGATCCACGCCAAGCTCCGCAGCGGCCTCCAGGAAAATATCCGGTGCGGGCTTGCCTGGCAGCCCCCGTTCTTCCGAGTCTACGCCGTCAATTTTGACATCAAACAAATCCGCAATCCCCGAAGCCTTCAGCACCGGGACGCAATTCTTACTGGAAGAGACGACCGCCGTCCGTATGCCGGCATCCCTCAACTGACGGATAAGATCCGTGGCGGCATGGTAAACCTCTACGCCATCTCTCTTCAGATACTTTTGAAAGTATTCATTTTTCCGGTTGCCAAGTCCGCAAATGGTTTCCATGTCGGATGAATCGTCCGGCGAACCGTACGGAAGGTCGATATCGCGTGAGACTAAAAAACTCTGAACCCCGTCATACCGCGGCTTGCCGTCCACATACCGCCGGTAATCAGCATCGGGGTCAAACGGTCGGTACCCTTTCCCTTTCCGCTTCTCGAGGTATTCGTCAAAAAGCGCCTTCCATGCCGCGGCATGGACCTTCGCCGTCTGGGTCACCACCCCGTCCAAATCGAATATCACCGCGTCGTATTCTGCTGTATCAATGGTAAACACCCGCAGCTCCTTTCGCGATGTGCGATATGCGTTTGCCCCCAATACCCAATACTCAATACCTAACACCCAGCCCATCGTGAATAGGGTCCATCACGTATAAGCCTCCTCCTACCGCTGTATTGCCCCTCTCCCCTTGTCTACTAAAGCTCTTGTCAGTCCGGTAATTCCGGGCCATAGATTGCCCTTAAGATCACTAACGCGGATACCCGCAAGCAAAACGGCTGGCGCTGTCCCGTCATTCCGGCACGTTTCCAGCCGGAATCCAGAAATACGGCGGACTGGATTCCGGCTAAGGGCATGCCGGAATGACGGAAGGCTAAGCGTGCAGTGGAAGGATGGCCATATTTTCTTGTTTTTCATGACAGAAGACCGGGGAATAAGGGCCTAACGTGGATACCCGTAACCAATCCCGCCAGGCGGGACTCACACCCCAGTACCATTTTCCGAAGCTACCCTGTGTAAATACGCTGCGCTGTCCTTCGGAATTGAACAGGGCAGGCGGGGTAAACAAAGACACAAAGCACACAAAGGATTTTTTTTGAAAATAAACGGGAACATGCCCTTTTCTCTGTTGTTTCACTCGGGGTGGCCCCGCCTGCCCTGTGAAACCATTTCTTGCTCTTGTTTCACCGGGGTGTGAGTCTATATAGTTTTTCAGAAATTAAATTTCACAAATTTTTCACTGAGGTTGCCAGCGTAGGTTGGGTAGAGCGTAGCGAAACCCAACGAGCGGGCGGTGACCATCACCCGCCACCAAATAGTTGGGTTACGCTTAACATGCTGGATTCAAATACATTCCAGCCATCAATGTCCGATTGACGAAGGCATGTTTGCAACCTTTCCCGACGCTAACCCAACCTACGCGGTGAAGACCCTGCAACTGACATCTCCGGATTAAGGTTTCAACCTCAACCCGGAAATTATTTATCTGAAAAACTATAGAATGCGGCATTAAGCCGCCAGTTTGAGTCGGGCTTCCACGATATCCCAGGGCACCTCGATCTGGTTGTCTTTGGTCCGGGCAATCAGACCTGTCATTTCTAATCGATGGACATCTGTATGCACGTTCTTGTAATCGCGCTCCAATCCTTTTGCCAGAGTGCGGACGCTCATTGGACCGCTTGTGCGCAGTTTTCTCAGTAAGATCCACCTGCCGGGGGAGAGTGTCTTGAGGAGGGTCTCCAAGTTTTCGAAATACAGCCGCTGATCAACCTGCAACTCTTCCCCGCGTTCGGCTCGCTTCCAGGCCTCAACAAAATCCGCGGCCGTGCTTTCAGCGTCACCCACCCCGATTGTGATTTGCTTTTTCATCTGTATTCCTTTCTAACCTTCTCGATTTCTTGAAGGAAATCCGCCACCAGTGTTTCAACGTTCTCAAAGCGAAAAGGTTCTTCGCGGCCATGAACGTGTTTGTGATCACCCTTGCCTGATTCATTGTCATAGCGAATCAGGCAGGTTCCGTCATGAAGCCCGTAATAAAGGCGGTACTTCAATCCATGAGGCCTATCCTTGCTCTTTTCAGGAAGCTGCCAAAGAACCATTTCGCGAATGGCGCTGTCAGCATAAATGAATTTCTCACGATATATGAGCCTGGCCTTCATGTGGTCCATTATACCATATGGTAAAAGGAATGCAAAGGATACTTGCTGTCTGAATAGGATTCTGATTTAGCCGGGCGTGTCCGTCATGCTGCATATATACGCTACTCACCCTATTGTGAAATACCTACATCTGCTGTAAAATTCCATAGTTGCTATCAAAACGGCTTCACAGCCGGGCTGGTCAAGGTGGGCAGAGAATACCTGAAGGGGAAATGACCGTTGCCTAAACAAGGAGATTTTATGGCAGGGCTGGAAAACGTACATGTGGGCACTTCGGGCTGGCATTATAAGCACTGGGAAGGAGCTTTTTATCCCGACGACATACGGAACAAAGACTATCTTGCATATTATGCTCAGCATTTCCATACGGTGGAAATAAACAATTCCTTTTACCGGCTTCCCACAGCGGAGACCCTGAAGGCATGGCGCAAGACCGTCCCGGAAGGATTCAAATTTGCCGTAAAAGCCAGCCGCTATATCACCCACATGAAAAAGCTGAAAGATCCCAAAGAGCCCTTGAACACCTTTCTGAACAGGGTGGATGTCCTGGGAGACAAACTCGGTCCGATCCTCTTTCAACTACCTCCCCGATGGCGCTTTAATCCGGACCGATTCTATGATTTTCTGGAGGTATTGCCCGGGGATCACCGGTATGCCTTTGAGTTTCGAGACACGTCCTGGATGAACCCTGCGGTCTACGAGGCCATGGATATGTTCGGGACGGCTTTCTGCATCTACGATCTGGCCGGATACCTCTCTCCCAAAGAGGTTACCGCGGACCTCATCTACGTTCGACTCCACGGGCCCGAAGGGGCCTACAAGGGGAAATACACGATTTCGGCGCTTTCCGGATGGGCGGGCGCCTTTTCCACCTGGACGGACATGGGGAGAGAGGTGTTCTGTTATTTTGACAATGACGAGGCGGCATATGCCGCTCAAAATGCATTGAAGCTGCAGGAAATGATAATGAAGTAGGTACTGGGGATATGTATTTCCGAATGGAAACCCGGTGCCTGGTGTCTAACGCCTTGGGCCTTCTTTGGATAACGCTATGGACTTCAAGAAAAATCCTGACATTGATTTTAAAGATGTGGATAAGCTGAGCCGGGAAGAGGCCCGCAAAGAGGTGGAGGCCTTGAGAGAGGGGATCGAATATCACGACTATCTCTACTATGTCAAGAACCAGCCCCGGATCTCGGATGCTGTCTATGACAAACTCTTCCAGCGTCTGGAAAAACTGGAGGAGGCATTCCCGGATCTTCTTTCCGACACCTCTCCTACGCAGCGGGTGGGGGCCGAACCTGTGGACGAGTTGAAGAAGGTGGCGCACGCCGAGCTTATGCTCAGCCTGAATTCAGCCCTGGAAGAGAAAGATGTCCGCAACTTCCATGATTTCATGCGCCGCAACACCAAAGGGAAAACGGTCGAATATGTACTGGAGCCCAAGTTCGATGGACTCTCCATAGAAGTGGTCTACGAGAAAGGACGCTTCCAGTATGGCGCCACGCGCGGAAACGGAGAGGTAGGCGAAGATATCTCGGAAAATGTCAAGACCATCCGGGTGATTCCCATGCATCTGCAGGATGGAACGGGTTTGCCCGATTTTCTCTCGGTCCGGGGAGAGGTCTTTATGACCAAACAGGGATTTCAGCAGTTGAACCGCGAGCGCATCGAAAAGGGACAGGATCCATTCGCCAATCCTCGGAATGCAGCTGCAGGCACCATGCGGCAGCTGGACCCAAAAAATGTGGCAGGGAGGCCGCTGGATATCTTTTTCTATGAAATACTCAATATCGAAGGGGATGGCCTTGCTTCCCACTGGGAGGCATTGAAGCAGTTCGACCGGTGGGGACTCAAGACAAACCCTCACCGTGAAAAGGCCTCCGGTTTTGAGGCCATTGCGTCGTATCATGAAAAGATGTCAAGACGGCGAGACGATCTGGAATACGAGATAGACGGGATTGTCATCAAGGTGGACAGTTATGAGCAAAGGGCGAAACTCGGGGTGCGGCAGCGGAGCCCCCGATGGGCTTATGCCTGGAAGTTCTCGCCCAAGAGGGAAGTGACTATCCTGGAGGAGATTGTAGTTCAGGTAGGAAGAACGGGTGTGCTGACGCCGGTAGCCCTTCTCCAGCCTGTGGACGTGGGGGGTGTTACGGTCAGCCGGGCCACCCTGCACAATGAAGACGAGGTCAAGAAAAAGGATGTGCGACCCGGCGACAAGGTGCGTATCGTACGGGCGGGGGACGTCATACCCGAGGTTATGGAACGCGTCAAGGCACCTGGCAAAAAGCGACAGAAACCATTCTCCATGCCCACTAAATGTCCGGCCTGTGGGGCCAAGATCTTCAGGGAGGGTGCGTATTATTTTTGTCCTGCCGGCCTTTCCTGCCCCCCTCAGGTTGTCGGCAGGATCGTTCACTACGCTTCGAGAGATGCGCTGGATATCAGCGGGCTGGGAGAGAAGACAGCTCAGGATATGGTCCAAAAGGGTCTTGTGAATGATGTTGCGGATCTTTACACCCTCTCGGCGAAAGATCTGCTCAAACTGGACGGTTTTGCACAGAAATCCGCTACACAGCTTCACGATGCCATACAGGAGACGAAGCATCTCCCGCTGGACAGATTCCTGTACGCCCTGGGCATTCGCCACGTGGGTCGTCGAATGGCGAGGGTACTGGGGGAACGCTTTCAAAACCTGGAGGCCCTCAAAGAAGCGACTAAGAATGACCTGGAAAACACTGAGGAGATAGGGCCTGAAATCGCGCGGGCGGTGACCCAGTTTTTTGCAGAAGACATAAATAAACAAGTTTTGGCACGCCTCGAGAAAGAAGGCGTAGAGCCAAATGAGATGAGCGGTAAGCAAAAGGCACTGCCGCTTCAAGGCAAGGTCTTTGTTTTTACAGGAAAACTGAAAAATTATACGCGAAATGAGGCCCAAAGACGTGTGGAAGATCTGGGGGGCCGTGCCACTTCAAGCGTCAGCGGGGAAACAGACTATGTGGTTGCAGGGGCAGATCCTGGAAGCAAACTGGACGATGCCAAAAATCAGGGAGTTCGGATCATTGATGAAGAGGACTTCAAAAAAATGATACAGGGATAGCACAATGGTACTTTTTTCATCGGACATATATACGGGCTTGACCCCATGGCCATCTGTTTTTTTTGGGGTTATAAGCCGTTAACGAACAGGCTTTTGACAGCATTCTCAGGAAGGAGACAGCGATGAACGAAAAAGAAAAATACCGTACACAAATGGATATCCGGCTGGCGGAACTGGGTGAAACGTTGAACGAGATAAAGACCAAAATGGAACGGAGGAAGGAAAACACCCCGGATATTCAGATAGAGACGACTCTCCGAAAACATGAAGACGCCAAGGCCAGGCTGAAAGTGTTGGAGCAATCTGATGAAAACAGCTGGCAAACATACAAGACGGAACTGGACAATCTGGTAAATGACATTGATGACGATATGAGGCAGGCCCTGGTCTACTTTGGATAACCGGTTCGGTCATTTTCAATTAAATAAAGAAGACCAAGAATTGTGCCAATGAGAAGCATTTCTTGTTTTTCATGACAGAACCCATCCAGACTTCTTTGCGTCCTTTGCGCGGTTCACCAAAACTTCTCCGCACGTTGCGTAGAAGTTACAGTCAAAGAGTCTATTTCCAATAGGTCGGTCTGCCGTAAAAATCATAGAGCCGCAGTTCGTATTCCCTGTTGACCGGTTCGGCAGGATCGTATTCAGGGCTTTGTTTGATCTCTTCGGTACTCAGATCAACCGATACCGTGTTCTCCCCCCAAGCTATTGTCTCAATCCATTCCGGCGAGACCAGAACCTTTCGTCCCGGCAGCCATTTCCGGGTATCTACCACCATATATCGGATGGTCCATGTCTCATCATCGACGATAAAGTCTTCTACGTGACCGACTCTACCGTCCGTTGGCTGGATATCATAACCGGTCACCTCTTTGACGGATCTGAGGTGGCTTTTCTCCGGATCTTTCTCTTCCTCCTCCAGCTCTTCGGGATACTCAACCGGCACTGCGGGGGGATATGGCGCTGCACCCCAGATATCTCCACCGGTCCAGTAATAGGGCCAGTAATAATACCCGAAATACCTTTTTTCATAACGTCGCGATACCGGCGCATGTTCATCAAGCGGCGGGCTGTTTTCGATCTGTTCCTTGGTCAGATTTACTGAAAACCGCCGCTGAAGCCAATCGGGTTCCCCGAGGGAAATAGGCGATATCAGAACCTTTCTGCCGGGCAGCCATTTTCCCGTGTCAGCCACCATATAGCGAATTGTCCAGAATTCATCGTCAAAGAGAAAATCCTTGCAGCGACCGATATCGCCGTCTTTGGCGGAAAGAACATAATTCTCCGTTGCACTTAGACTTCGCAGCATGCCGTCTCCTTTCATTCATCTGATGTCCTGGATTTTTCTGCACCGTTGACATCATCGCTTAATGTTGTCTTTTGTCTAAAATACGTGATCGTTCCTGTTGAAAGGAATGGGGGGAATGCCTTATTTGCATTTCCCTGGACAAGTATAAGGTATGAACAGCGGTTTGAACCGGGTAGGGGGATACGGTGTCCCTAAGGGAAAGATAATGAATGCACCCTATTTATATCCCTGTCGAATGGGTTAATCTTTAGCAACGGGTCACGGGTGAAGAGAGATGGTATCCGCCCGGGATTTGGTGATGGGTCTCCGGCAGCGGTGGGGGTTACCCGGCGCCGGGCGTAAGTCGTTGCACTCACATTAAGATACTGCCTGATAAGTCGTCAAAACCGTAACCGAGGAGGGGAAAAATGACCGCAACAGAACATCGCACGCTTTACCGTCAAGAACCGGAGATATGCAAGGAAGAGGATTCTTCGCCATTTAAGAATCCGTTTTGCCCTTATTATGGAGAATGCCTGGAGAGGGCGGTCCGGGCCAGATGGCCCCAATTCACTTGTACTCATTGTAATTGCCGGGATCTCAATCTGGACATGATACCGGAGGCGATCGACATGGAGGGACATTACCGCCTCCTGGCAAAGATCTTTCCAGCCGGGCGGTAAGGACCCCCCGGATAAACGAGGGAGAATATCCAATCCCGCTGAAGACCGGCTTTTGCTTCGCACCAGCGAGTATCCGGTTTTCAATCCGGGATTCAGTATCCTACAGGGAATCGCTAATGCCCGTTCAAAATTCCGATGTCTCCGATATATTCAATAAGGTCGCGGATCTCCTGGAAATTGAAGACGAAAGTCCATTCCGAATCCGTGCATATCGAAATGCGGCCAGGATAATCGCCAATCTGCCCCAGAATGTGTCGGACAGGATCGAATCAGAAAGCGATCTCACAGAATTGAGGGGGATCGGTAAAGATCTGGCAGGAAAGATCAAGGAGATTGTGGAAACCGGTTCTCTTGCCCAGCTTGAAGAACTTGAAGGCAAGACCCCGTCGGGGCTGAGTCAGCTGATGAAGCTGGAGGGAATAGGTCCCAAACGGGTAAAGGCGCTGAACCGGGATCTGGGGGTGACCAGTCTCAAAGACCTTGAAGAAGCGGCCCGCCAGGGCAAAGTTAAAGAAGTGAAAGGGTTCGGGGAAAAGACCCAGCAAAAAATTCTGGAGGAACTGGAGGCTTTTGAAGAGCAAGAAGCGCGGATCAAGTTGATAGAGGCTGAGCAGAGAGCCAAATCACTGGTGGACTATCTCAAGGAAGGGAAAGGAATTAAGGAAATTACGGTAGCGGGGAGTTATAGACGTCGAAAAGAAACCGTGGGGGACTTGGATATCCTGGTCACATGCCGGAAAGGTGCCAGTGTAATGGACCGTTTTGTGCACTATGAGGATGTCAAAAAAGTTGTTTCCAAAGGGACCACGCGGGCCACTGTGGTCCTGCGCTCAGGGCTTCATGTGGATCTCAGAGTTGTCCCCCAGGTCAGCTATGGGGCGGCCCTCCACTACTTCACAGGGTCGAAGGCCCACAACATCGCGGTGCGCAAGCTGGGCGTTAAAAAAAATCTCAAAATCAATGAGTACGGTGTGTTCAAGGGAGATGAGCGCATTGCCGGCAAAACCGAAAAAGAGGTCTACGACCAGGTGGATCTACCCTACATCGAACCCGAGCTGCGAGAGAACCGGGGTGAATTGGAAGCGGCCGGGAAAGGGCGGCTGCCCCGTCTGATCGGGCTCGATGACCTTCGAGGCGACCTGCATGCCCACACCACGGAAACAGACGGGCATGCCACCCTTGAAGAGATGGCCAATGCTGCCAAGGATTACGGCCATGATTACCTCGCCATTACCAATCACTCCAAGAAGGTAACCATGGCCCACGGTCTGGATGCCGGTCGTCTTGCAGAAGAAATCGAAGAGATCGATCAGTTGAACGGGAAACTTGCAGACATTGTTCTCCTGAAGGGGATAGAGGTGGACATTCTGGAGGACGGATCTCTTGACCTGCCGGACGACATCCTGAAAGAACTGGACGTTGTCGTCTGCTCTGTCCATTACCAGCGCCGGCTTTCCAGGGAAAAAATGACCGAACGTGTTCTCCGCGCCATGGACAACCCCTACACCAATATCTTCGCCCATCCCACCGGACGGTTGATCAATGCGCGCGATCCCTATGAGATTGACCTGGAACGAATCATAAGGGGGGCCAAGGAAAGAGGCTGTTTCCTCGAAATCAATGCCCACCCGGATCGGCTCGACCTTTCGGATGTTCACTGCAAAATGGCAAAGGATATGGGGCTCAAGCTGGCGATTTCAACGGATGCCCATAGTATCGCCGACCTCAACCTGATGCAATACGGCATAGATCAGGCCCGCCGGGGATGGGTGGAGCCGGATGATGTCATCAATACCAGAGACCTGAAGCAACTCAGGAAGCTGCTGAAAAGAACGTAGTCCCTTCCTCAACCAAAATTTCTCGCTGAAAAACTCAGGCGCGTTTTCTTGTTTTACAAGTGATTAACGGGGCCCTGACTTCCAGCCTGCCCCTATTCGTCATCCAACGTCTGAGGCGGCGCTTGCGACGCTGTTGTGAGATGGTCTTGTTCGAAAACAGAAGTGATCGCTTTTTTCAGGTCTGTTGCTGGGACCACAAGAATGTTCACCCCGGCATCCGAAAAAACATAGGCAGGACCCTTGTTCTTCATTTCTTCTGCAAGAACTATCCAGTCCACGTTCTTTGCGACCAGCCACTCGGCCACCCGGATCCCCTTCCCCTTTATCAAGTCAATGTAAGGATTTTCGACGATGTCCTGTTCCTCAATTTGATGGTCGTTCAGGCGCAGCCGTGCAATGGCAAAGTAGGGGGATTCGCCGAGATGCCGGCTCATTTTTCCGTCTGGATTCGACAGGGGGACTGCAATTCGCACGTATTCACGAGCTTGGGGCGCATAATGAATAAAGACGCGTTCCACATGGGGAACACGATTTCGAATTTTTGATGTGATCTTTTCGCTGATTCCGTGGGCTTTTTGAAGGTCGTCCGTCCTCATACTTACGGCGGCCTGGATAAAGCGAAATCTGCCGGCGTTACGACCGACAAGAGACCGTACTTCCGCAACCATGGGTTCCGATTCGATAATTTTTTGAATCTCGGCCAATGTTTCGTGATCAATCGAGGCATCCAGCAAGACACGCATCCCATCGGAAAGAAGCTCCCATCCGGTGCGGGCAATAAACAGCAGCACCAGGATTGCCGTGATCTGGTCCACAGTGATGCCGTATAGATTGAATTCCAGACTGAAGTAGTTTAACGAAATGGAGACCACTACGACCAAAGAAGCCAGGACATCCGCCTGGCGGTGCCGGCCCTCGGCAATGAGGGTCGGCGACCCGGTTCGCCGGCCTGCGGCAATGGCATATTGACCGAAGATAAACGTTGCAATCGTTCCTGCTGAAACAAGGAGGATCGTCGCCAGGGATATTTCAGGAGGCATTCTTGCGGGTGAGAATGCATGCCGCGCAATTTCATATCCGGCAAAAAATATGAAGAATGCCATAACCACTGAGAGAAGATTCTCAATTTTATAAAGGCCGAAGGGAAATGTAGCGGTTTTTTGATTGGACAGCTTCAGTCCGATATAAAGCACCAGCGAAGCAACAGAATCTGTTGCGGAATCGATGGCGCTTGCAGTGATGGCGAGACTGCCGGAAAAAATAGCCAGCGTGGCCTTCATGGCTGTCAGGCCGAGGTTCAGCAGAAATCCGTAAGAGGCAATCCGTTGTATCTGCCTGGTTTCTTCACCCGCTGTCTCCCTGGTATGGGCGCCATTTGTGTCCATCATATCGAACCCAGGAATATGACAAATAAAATGCCCAATATCAGAGAGAAGATGGTCTGATGATTGGACCCTGCACACCCATTGGGGATAAGCTCATCCGCTGTAATATAGATCATCAGACCGGCTGTCGCACCAATGATAAATCCGATGATTTGGGGGGAGATCGTTTGAAATACGTATCGTGCCAGGACATAGCCGGCCAGAATCGGAATGGCCGTCGACGAAGAGAGGAGAAAGGACTTTAATCTGGCCCCGGTGGTATGAAAATAAGGGGCTGAGGTGCAGATCCCCTCAGGAATGTTATGGATGGCGATGGCCAGGGCAATGGCGAAAGAAACGTTCACTTCGGTGACGGCGCCTATGGCCACGGCCATGCCTTCGGGAAAGTTATGAAGAAATATCCCCAGAATAAGATAAACGGACGTACGCTCCAGATTGCAGCCCTGCTCCTGGGAACAGAGCTGGGGGTGTATATGGGGGATCAGCCGGTCCAGACCGTACATCACCAGGGAACCGAAGGCCAGCCCGCTGACGCAGATGAGGATGGACGAGATTTCAATGCTGCTGGGGATAAGCTCCAGAAAGGAAATCGCCAGCATCACGCCGGCGGCAAAACAGAGCATATTGCAGATGTAGCCGAAAGAAGGTTTTTTGAGTACGCCGATAAGGGATCCGATGACGGGTCCCATCACCATAATCAGGACTATCCACACAATGGGATCCATGGTCACCTCTCCAGCGATTGATCGGCCGCCTCAATACCCCCACAGTACCTATGTTACTCTTCCCGGCCGTCCCTGCAGGCCCGCTTAAACTCGGACTCGGCCTTGGTGAGTACGATGATCCAGAGCAGAAGATGCGAACAGCAACGCCGGCTCGCTTTCTTAGGGCGTTTTCTATGATGCCGACCCGTTTTAGGATACATTCTTTCGGGTTTTCAATTCACCAGGCAGGTCATGAATGCCCCGGCGGCACAGAGGAGCTTATAGGCCTTGCTGCCGAGGCCGAATTCTTTGATCTCCTTGGATCCCTTTCGACCCGTCACCAGTATCCCGTTATTGCCGCTTTCCAGTTCGGCCAGAATATCTCTGGCAATTCCCTGATCCTGCGCTTTTATTTTCAAATCGATATTCCGCTCAGGGATACCGGCTGCTATGAGCTTGCTTTTGCCTTCTTCCATAGCCTTTTCGGTGCGTTTCAGGGGTACGTTGATATCCTCCATAAGCCGATCCCTTTCCACTTCAGAAGAAGAGTGAGACAGAAACTTTGTGATATCATCCGCCTGTATGCTGAACGGAGGAATTACGTGAAACAGGGTGAATCGGCTTTCATTTAAATGGGTAAAGTGGTTTACAACATGATCGATTATCCGCTGTCCGACCGGTACTCCCACCATGCATATCAGAAGATTTCGGGAATGAACGCGATGGTCCACAATCCAGACCGGAACTTTCTCTGAGGAACAGGCCACCCGATAAGAAATGGATCCCATTACATGACGACCGGCGGTGCTTGCACCAAAACGCCCCAGGCCGACAGCGTCGAACCCTTCCGATGCTGCAAAATCGATCATCGATCCTGCCGGATCGCTGCAATTCTCTTCAAGAACAGTGGAAATCCGTTCCCCTTCGATCCCTGCCTCGATTAATGTGGATTTGGCCCTATCCAGGCAGTGTTTCGATTCTAAATTCAGCCGTCTGACATGTCCTTCCACATCCTCGCGATCGAGGTGGGCGAATTTAGAGAAAATGACGCGCGGATCGGGTGCGCCATGAAAGATCCCGATGCGGCCCCCCCGGTTCCCGGCGATCAACTTGCCCACGGCGATGAGAGAAGTTCTTGAAAAGTCGGAGTCATCGACTCCAAAAAGCACTCTGGTGGCTTCGGTCATTTTTTCGCTCCATTTTCGTGTTTTTGGTCGATTTTTGCGTTTTCAGCAGGCACCCCTGTCTTGTCCCTCTTGCAGAGAAGTTACAACCAAAGATTCTAAGTTTCTAAATTATTTTGTCCTGAATCATTTTGCAACCTCTCCCAAGGCGGCCTGACGGCCGCAACCAAAGAGGCATGGTGCAAATCCCGGCAATCTTTGAGCGCTGACCGATGAGGCGCCAACTTCTCCGCATGGTGTCCCGCAAGGCGGGATTATAACCAAAGATTCTAAGTTTCAAATTATTTTGTCCTAAATCATTTTGCAATCTCCCAGGGCGGCCTGACGGGTCTATTCATCCGCGTCTTGCTCATCATATTTGGGAATTCGAAGGATGAATTCACTCCCTTTACCCGGGGTACTGTCTGCTTGGAGCATTCCCCCGTTTAATTCCGCGTACCGCTTCACATTTGAGAGCCCCAGGCCGAAACCGCGAAGCTTCCTGTCCCGAACCTCCATCACCTCTTCAAAAGGCTTAAGGACCAGGTCAAGTTTTTCTTTTTCCATGCCTTTACCGTTGTCCGCGACCTTGATATCCACAAAATCATTCTGCATTGATATGGCCACCTGAACCCGGCCTGCCTCCTCGGTATACCGGATGGCGTTATCTACCAGATTAAAAATGGCCTTGTTTATGATGAACGGGTCGGCTTCAACCGATATTGCCTGGCCGGGCGCCTGAAGGTTCAGAGAGACATCTTTTTCCTCTGCCTCAGGTTTGAGGGTTTCACAAACCCTTTCGACAATCTTTACGACGTCGAAAACCTGCGGCGACAATTCCTCGACAAGATCCGCCTTCATGTGCTGGAGCACCATTTTCAAGTCATGTTCGAGCCTCTCGCAATTTTTTAATATGATATTGAGACCCTCTTTTTGTTCGGGAGTTACCGCTCCCATCTTTCCCTCAAGGAGGCGCCTGGCGAAACCGCCCATGGCAACCACCGGCGCCTTCAGGTCGTGGATGAGATGGGCCAGAAAATCTTCAGGCACACAAGTCTCTTTTTCATTGGAACCCATTCCTCCCTCCATGACATCCAAAGAGATCAAGAAAGCCAACCCCTGATATTGTACAAACCACAATTTTTTGCCGGCCGCAATAATCTTTTGAACGAGGTTTTACTTGAATCTTGAACTGGCTGATTTTACAGCCTCCCCAAGCGACCCCCACGCAAGCTCAACGCCCGCTTTAAGATCTTCCCATGCGTCTTCACCAGCTTCCTTGAGTTCTTCAAGCTTTTCCTGGGCTGATTCCTGTTTTGACCGCAACTCCTCGATTCGCTTGTAATACTCAAGCTGTGCATCGGCATCTGCCTTGTCGGCTTTTGCCTTCATCTTATCGATGTCGGCTTTCCATTCGTCCAGCTGTGCCTCTAATTTTTGTTGATACGCTTCTTTCATACCCATGGTTTTATCCTTTCTGATTTAAGGGTTAAGGTGTTTTGGAACCTGTGACAAAAAAAGGTTCTATCCAATATTTAGCCGAGTCTTATGCCAGTGTAAATAGGTGCAATCCACTATTTGAATTATAAAAAAGAGGCAGACGACCCTTGGACAGGGCATCATGAAACATCATATATCCAGTTCGATTCGCAGAGACAGGAATTTCAGCATGTCTTTGAGCGTCACAACACCGACGAGCCGACCGTTCTCCGTGACCATGAGACGGCTTGCACCGGTCCGGTTCATTAATGAAAGGGCCTCGACCGCATCCATATCCGGCGAGATGGTGTTTTCCCTGGAGCAGGGATTTTTCAGGTCCCCTATCCGCTTTTGATCCCATTCCTCCCGGGGCACCTCCTTGATCTGTTGGGTGGTGATACACCCGTCAAGCCTGCCGGAGCCATCCACAACCGGATACAACTTGTGATGGAAAGCATACACATAGTCTTCCACGAGCTGTTTTATGGTCATGCCGGGGGATACGGTGATGGGATCGCTCTTCATGAAACGGCGCACGGACTCGCCCTCCAGGGCCCTTCGAGTGAGCAACTGCTGGTAGGACATTTTGGCTGCGCTGTAGAGGAACATGCCGATAAGAAACCACCACATCCCTCCGATGAAATTCCCGGCAAAGACGTTGAAAATACCGAGGCCAATCAAAAGAATGCCGAAACCGGAACCGATCCGGGCGGAGACGCGGGTTGCCCAGCGAAGATCCCCCTTGACTCCCCAGAGAACGGATCGGAGCATCCTTCCCCCATCCAGCGGAAATGCGGGGACGACATTAAAGGCGGCCAGGAGCGCATTTATAAAAGCAAGATACTGGACCACACCGTTCACGGGATTGGGCTGGCCTTCAGTGGCGCCGGCGATATAGATGACATAGAAAACGCCGGCAAGGAGGATGCTGGTGACGGGACCCACAACGGCCATCATAAACTCGGCCTTGGGGCTCGGGGGCTCGTCCGACATCTCGGCCATTCCACCGAAGATAAAGAGGGTGATCCCTTTCATTTGCATGCCATATCTTCTCGCCACCAGAGAATGGGAAAACTCATGGATGATAATAGAGAGAAACAATCCCAGCGAACCGATGATTCCCATGATCCAATAGGTTCGGGTTGACAGCCCTTGGTATTGGAACGGAAACAGCCCGGTTGACAGAGACCAGGCGATAAGAACGGCGATGAAGACCCAACTGAAGTCGATTTTTACCTGGAAACCAAATAACTTAAATAGATTGAGCTGTTTTCCAAACATACGTTTCTCCTTTTGTTGGAAAAGCATCATGCCGCGGCCGACCAAGCTGGCCAACGACAGATCCATTCCTCGCAGTCCATACCCAATGTCATTAACTTAAGGCTCGGTTGGCCGCCTCTGTTGTTTGGTGTATCCCTGTAAGTGCGGCTGAAGCCGCACCTGCCTGCACCCGTTGGGGCTTAAGCTAATGATACGGCGTATATAGCTTAATTCTGCTGTTGTAAATACCACAGGTGTTAGGGACCTGAGAATCACCTCCAAAGATTTTTTTGTGTGGCGAATAATTAGTACCCGAACGGAAACCCCGAAAATCAAGAAACAGTGAAATATGAGAAGAGGTTCTGTTATTGTAAAATTTGTTCCATCAATTTTCAATTTTCAATTCTTGAATATTCAATAGTGCCTGAACGGGGTTTTCGTTCAGGCACTAATTATGCAATTCAGAGCCGAAATGCTCCGCAAGTTTAATGACCCGGTCCAACCTTTCCTCTACTCTATGCCAATGCATTCTCCCAGCCGGAATCCATAGCAAAAAGGCAAGGGCTTCGGGCCAGCTGAATTCTTTTGCGTAATTCCCTGAAATCCACCTCATCGGTTATGCTGAAAATGGTTATGGCGGAATCGCCCGAATCAATTCGCAGTTCCTCTTCGGAATTCGCCAGTCTGAACTTGACGTTCGGGACCCTTGCCAGCTCCACTACCGCCTCCATGAATTCCGAAGCTTGTTGATCTTCCCCTGCTTTTGACAGAAAGGCGGTGAGAACCATGCCTGTCTTCCAGTTTCGTTTCAGTTTGTAAGCCAAAAGAAAGGCCAGATCCGTTTTTCCCAAGTCTACACCGATCCGCCAACCGTTATCCGGACGGTCCATGATTAAATGAACACCCCCACCTGCTGATCGACCAAACTCTTCACCGGAAACAAGCAAGGCGCCCAGCTTGTTTTTCCGGGCATCTTGAATGATTCGGTGGATTTTTTCTTCTCGCTCGCCGTTCTCGGGAAAAGGAAGGAAAATCATGCTTGAGCGGAAAAAAGCCCCGCCAAGGGCTTCAAGTCCGGCCGCGAGGTTTTCACTGAATGTTGCGGCGTCGACTACCGTCCAGGTCGAAAAAATCTGATTTTCTTCAAATTTTTGTGTCAGGGCAGGAAGGTTTTTCGTCATTTCATGATAATTTCGATCCCCGGTCAGGCCGAGCAAGCGAACAAAGCCATTGGGTCGAGCGATGTCCCGCAGCAGAGGGATGACGTTTGTAATTTCTTGCGAGTCCTCAACGGGAACCAGGAGATTTGCCTTCCACGTCTTCTCGCGAGGACCGGCCAGGCTTGCGACTTTTCCGGCGGCCCATTCGGCCAAGGCGGTGAACAGGCCGCTGCGTACATCGCCAAAAGGCGCCTTGATACGCTTATGAACCAGATATGTATGCAGAGCGATCACCACAGCAATGGCGATGCCCCCAAAGGCCGCATTGACTATAAACATGGCAAAAAGACATCCCGCTGTTCCTATCATTGGCACCAATCGGGGAATACGCAAAAGAGGCCGAAAGCTGACCAGCTTGAGGCTTTGCTCGATGAGCACCACAACGTTGATCGTGGCATACGTGGTCAAAAAGAACATGGTGATAAGGGGCGCAATGGCATTGAGGTTTCTCAACATGAGGGCAAGCAGCACGATTGCACCGGTCAGAAGCAAGGCGTTTCGGGGCTCTCCCTTGGATGTGCGAACAGTAAACCAGTCACTGGCGGGAAGGATCTTGTGTTCGCCCAGGGCTTGCAGGATGCGCGGAGAGCCCACCAGCGAGGAAAGGGCCGAAGAAAAAGTCGCTCCCAGCAGACCCGCTAAAACAGCAGGCCCCCAAACGGCACGATCAATCATCACATTGTAGTTGTTGAGCAGTTCTTTGGTGGGTACGGCTGCTGCCAGCCATACCGCCAGCAAGATATAAACGACGAAACATATGCCAATGGCGGCAAGTGTTCCCACGGGAATACTTTTGCGCGGATTCTTCAAATCTCCGGACATGTTGGCTCCCGCCATGATACCTGTCGCGGCAGGGAAAAAGACCGCAAAAACCACCCAAAAGTCAACGCCTTGGAACGCTGTTTCCGGAGAACCGGGAAAAGTACCCCACCATTGCACATTCTGACCCCAGGATGTGGTAAAAACCGAGGCACCAACAGAAATCAACGAAACGATTATCGTGACCAGGATCACATACTGGATTTTAAAAGCCAAACTGGTGCTGATGAAGGCAATGGTAAATAATACAACGAATGTCCCAAGATCGACCAGCACGGGCGAATGATCAGGAAAAATCCACAGCCAACCTGCCCGAAAACCGAATATATACATGGACACGGCCAAAGCCTGCGCAAGGTAGAGGGGGATGCCGACACTGCCGCCTACTTCCAGGCCCAACGATTGTGAGATTACGGAAAATGCGCCCCCTGCACCTATTCTTATATTGGTGGTGATGCTGGACAAGGAAAGGCCCGTGCAGAAAGTGATGGCAAATGCAAGAGAAATAATGAGCAATGCCCCCAGAAGTCCGGCGTTGCCGACCACCCAGCCCACCCGCAGATACATGATCACGCCTAAAATGGTCAAAAGCGTCGGTGTGAAGACCCCGCTGAACGTTCCAAAAAGCTTCCTGGAAGGTTTGCCGGTGATCTTTTCCTCGACTTCCTTTTGCACCGCCCGATCGGCGCTCGCAGGCCTTTCCAGTTCGGCATCTTTAGACATATCGGTTTTCGCGACCTCCGTTTGTTTTACTTACTCCTAAATTTCTGTCACTCAGTTCAGGGCCCCTCTTATCCCTATAACGGATACTCCGGGTCAACACAAAGCCATCATAAAAACCGCCGGACACAGAAACAGACCCGAGCGTCGCCTCGCGCCGTATCCATCACCTGATTGTTCCGACACCAATGCGCTTCCCCGGGAATACCACGGGTTGTGTATTAGGATTCCTCATTGTTTCCCTCTTTCAGCCTCCACCGCTCTGTCAAATCAGGGATGGATTCGCTATGGGTCAGAATGACCATCTCGTCGCCTTTTCGAAGACTGGTTTCCTCATCTGCAAGAGAGAACCGGCCTTCTCGATAATAACAAACGACCCGGGCATTGCCGGGAAGGTCGAGTTCGGCGATCCGCTTTCCCTTCTCTTTATCTACGGTGAAGGTAAAGAATCTCGCCTCTCCTTTAATCACCGTGGAGAGCTCCAGAATATCCACACCTTCCACCATGTCGGCCAGATAGCGGCTGATGGTCCGGGAGGGCACAATGGCGTCTTTGAGATCCAGCTCCCGGCAGATTCCCTCGAATTCAGGGTCTTGAAGACTCGGGATGACCCGTTTGAAGCCCAAAGATCGTCCGACCAGGCTCGATATCAAATTTGCCTGATCGCTGTCGCTCAGGCAGAAGAGCACATCGGTCTGATCCGGACCCACCTCGCGCAGAATCGCCGGTTTGCTTCCGTCTCCATTAAGAAAACTGCAGTCCAGAATATCCGAAAGTTCCTCGATCTTTTCCGGGTTATTTTCGATAATGATCACCTCGTGGCCTCGTTCGATCAGCAACTCAGCGGTCCTTACGGTGATTTCACCGGCACCTACAAAAGCAATTCTCATCGCCTATGACAACCTCCTTCCGATCCAGGTCCCGGGATAGACCATCACCAGCCAGGCCAGTATTTCCAGTCTTCCCAGGAGCATGTCAACACAAAGAATCCCTTTGAGCAACATCGGCATCTCAGCACCGACCACCCCTGCCGAAAGTCCGACCGTCCCTGTGGCGGAAACCACTTCGAAAAGGGAATCCATGGGGTCATATCCCACATACAAGAAAGGCAGCCATGAAATGAGAATGACCGCCGCAAACAGCAGAACAATGAGTAAGGCTTCCTGAATCCCCGTCTCTTCCATGCGCCGGCCGGCGATCCGCGGTTCAACCACCGCATGCGTGCTGGCGCAGGCCCGCCTGAGGAACACGCGCAAAAGGCTTATGATCATCAAAAGGCGCAGGATCTTAAATCCGCCGGCTGTCGAACCGACGCCGCCGCCGACAGCCATGATCATAATCAGCACGAGCTTGGCGGCGGCGTGGAGCTGCGACAGATCCATGCTTGAGAAGCCCGCCGTCGTCTGGGCGGAAAAAACGACAATCGGGGCATGATGAAGCGCCTGCATCCATCCGGTGTCTTGTGTCACGACCAGGCAAACGCCAAGCAACAGGCTCGCCACCCCGCCCATGATCAGAAGCCCGCGCAATTGCAGTGCGTCGATGGCCGGTCGAGGGCCTTTTTTATACAGCCTGGAATAGAAACTCAGAGGGAGCGCACCCGCCAGGCAAACCAGGATAACGGAAAAGTGAACAACCGGACCGTCCAGTGCAGCCAGGCTGGTCTCATGAGGTGCAAACCCCCCAGTGGAGACCGACGCCATCGTATAGAGCAGCGCGTCGAATAATCCGACCCCCTGGACCCATAAAAGCAGGATGCCGCCCCCGGTCAGAATGGCATACACGACCAGCACCCGGTGCGCATGGGCTTTTGTACCGCCCACCAGATCGTCTTCCATGTCTTCGGTGAAAGCGATTCTCTTGGCTGTCGCCCCCGGCCGGAAGAGGAGGGCGAGGGAGAAAACCACGATTCCGAGGCCGCCGTACCACTGCATCCAGGTGCGCGCGAAAAGAAACGTCTGCGGCATCCCCTCCGGTCGTTTCACCGTGCTGAGACCGGTGGTGGTGGCTGCGGAGATGGCCTCAAAGAGGGCATTTGGAAAAGACAGTCCGGAACCCATCATGGGGAAAGACATCACCAGCGGCGTTACGAGGAACATGAACGCCACAAGGACCATGGCTTCGTTGACCTGAACCTCCCGGGGCGCGGGCATCCTCCCAAGGATTCCGCCGGTCCCTGCCAACACGACAATGACTATCGCATATCTGAAAGCAATCGGCGTCTCACCATGGATCAGCGATACGGCCAGCGGCACAACCGTCAGCGCAGCGACCACCAGGCAGAGCTGCCCGAAATACTTTGCCAGGACCGGGAAACGGACCGCATAGCTGAGACCGGTTGCTTGTTTTGACACTTATCCCCTCATCTATCTTGCCTGGGACCGTTAGCCGTCATTCGGCATCTGCCTTGTCGGCTTCTGCCTTCATCTTATCGATGTCGGCTTTCCATTCGTCCAGCTGTGCCTCCAATTTTGTTGATACGCTTCTTTCATACCCATGGTTTTATCCTCTCTGATTTAAGAGTTAGGGTGCTTTCGAATCTGTGCGGGTTTAAAAAAAGGGTGCCTATTGGATCACCTCCCTCCATGATCCGCCTCCCAAACATATCTTTTTTCCTTTCGGTAAACAGATGACAACGCCTTTAATCGAACCATCCATCCCGAAATGATCGTCATTTCCGCAAACAGCGGGCTTTAACCGTCCACCCAGATGGTAACGGAATGTCCCGGCTGAAGAATCCCATCCTGTTCCGCTGAAACCCCGTGTCCGGAAGACAGAACCATCTCCTTTGGACCAGGCTTGAAATCGGGAACATGTTGGTTTGTCTCCGAAAAATTGCAAACCACGCTCACAGATCCGCGGGTCATGACCAGCCAGCGTGCGGCCTCGTCAGAGTGCACGGACGTATTCTCCATCCGCCCGTCGGTCAATGCGGGCAGCCGACGACGCAGACGGATGAGAGACCGATGCCAGTCAAGAAGCGCATGGTGCGGGGTTCGTTTCAATTCGTCCCAGTCGAGCTTGGATTTGATAAAGGTTTCCTCGGCCTGAGGATCCGGGATATCGTCAGGGTTCCAGCCGAAGGCTGCAAATTCCTCCCGCCGTCCGCGTTTCACGGCCTCACCCAGTTCTGTCTCGGCATGTTCGGTGAAATAGAGAAAGGGGGTTGAGGCACCCCATTCCTCGCCTTGAAAGAGCATCGGCACAAAGGGACCGGCCAAGACCAGGGCTGCCCCGATCTTGAGCTGTTCCGGTGAGAGCAAATGGCTTGTTCGCTCACCTAACGCACGGTTGCCTACCTGATCGTGGTTCTGAAGGCAGCCGATGAACCGGTGTCCTGAAATCCCCGCGGCGGTCCGCCCATGACGACGATGACGATATCGGGAGTAGCGGCCGTCATAAACAAACCCCTGGGTCAGGACCTTGGCCAGATCGGCCAGACGCCCGAAATCCTGATAATAGCCGCTCTGTTCTCTGGTGAGGGCGGCGTGAAGGGCGTGATGGAAGTCCTCATTCCATTGGGCATCGAGGCCGTACCCCCCTATCTCCCGGGGCCGCACCCCCCGGGGATCGTTAAGGTCGCTTTCGGCGATCAGTATCAGATGGCGACCCAGTTCAGCCTCGAGAGTCTCCACCTCATCGGCGAGCTGTTCCAGGAAATGGACGGCGGAGGTATCCAGAATGGCATGGATAGCATCGATACGAAGACCATCCATATGGTAATCGCGTAGCCACATTAAGGCATTGTCAATAAAAAAGCGCCGCACCTCATCGCTGTCAGGGCCATCCAGGTTGACCGCCTCCCCCCAGGGTGTTGCATAGTGGTGGGTGAAGTAGGGCCCAAATCGGCCCAAATAGTTGCCTGCCGGACCCAGGTGGTTGTAAACCACATCCAGGATGACGGAAAGGCCACTTTCGTGACTCGCATTCACCAAACGCTTAAGTCCCTCCGGGCCTCCATACTCATGATGGGGCGCATAGAGATCGACCCCGTCGTATCCCCATCCGCGGTTCCCGGAGAATTCCCCCACGGGCATGAGCTCCACGTGAGTGACACCGAGGTCGACAAGATAATCCAAACGGTCAATGGCCGAATCAAACGTACCCCTCCGGGTAAATGTGCCCACGTGCAATTCATAGATGACGGCCGACCCGAGCGGGGGGTGCTGCCAGCCCTTATCCGACCAGACAAACCGGGTATGATCGACCCATCTCGACGGACCGTGAACACCCTGCGGTTGCCAGGGAGACCGTGGATCGGGAAACGGACCCTCATTTTCCACATAAAACGCGTAATCCACGCCGTGTTGAATGGACGGGGCGTCCACGGTCCACCAACCGGCCCCATTCCGGGTCATGTCTATTCGCCCCCCCTGGCTCTCCAATTCCATCGAGCGGGCCCTGGGCGCCCATATTGATATCTCAGTCATTTTGAATATCCGATATTAAGCTGGAAAGCTCAAAGCTTAAAAGCCGAAAGCTCAAAGCTGAAAGGTCAAAGCACCCCATCCTCATGTTCCCCAACATCCCGCGATGGGTGATATGGAGTCTACGATTCCAGGCTTATTTGTTCTCACGTCTCATCTCCCGATCCCAGATCCTCCCGGTACTCAATATCTAGGAAACGTCATTTCGAACCAAAAGGCCGACAGGGAAGCGGGCCAGAATGTCCCTGACCAGCAGCGGCCCGCCGGGCCATTCGTCATGGGTCAAAATGTTGTGCCAGTGCCCGGCCGGCAGTTCCAGCACCGTATCCGCCCAACCCCCCTGCAATCCGATGACAAGCCGCGGTGCCACGGAGACAGCGGCTTCCCCCCGAAGGAACGCGACCACATTTTGGGCCTTTGTGCCGTGTGCATACAGGGGCCGGTAGGCGCCCTTTGGGCCGAAAATTTCAGGTCTTCCGCGTCGCAGATGGAGGGCCTGCCGAATCACCCAGAGCTTGGGCAGCCCTTCATCCATCCGCGCCAGAATGGCTTCCGCAGAAAGGCGGGCGGCGTCTTCCAGCAGACGCCGGCGCAGGGCAAAATCCACCGGCCGTCGATTGTCCGGATCCACCAGGCTCAAGTCCCACAATTCTGTTCCCTGGTATATGTCGGGGACCCCCGGTGAGGTGAGTTTGATGAGCGTCTGTGCGAGACTGTTGATCCTTCCGGGGAGTATGAGATCGGCCACCAGACCCTCCAGATCGGCGCGAAAGGATTCATCTTCCATTACCGCAATGGCGAACTCACGCACAGTGCGCTCGTAGACCTCGTCCGGCCGGGTCCAGGAAGTGTATATCTTGGCTTCCCGGACGGCCTTCTCCAGATATGCCGTGATGCGTGCCACATCGATGGGCCAGGCCCCGACCACTGTCTGGTAAAAAAGATATTCAATATTGCGATCCGGCAGGTCCCCCCTCCGATGCCGCTCATTGTGGTCGGCCCATCTATGCACCGCATGGGTCCAGCGCTCAGGAATTTCGGAGAGCACTGCCAGCCTGGCGCGGACATCCTCGCTCCGTTTAGTGTCGTGGGTAGTGGAGGCGAGCATCCCCAGTGGATGCTCTCTTTGCGCAATGGTGCAGGCGTCATGGAACTGGTCGAGAGAAACTCCGAAGCCGCTCGGATCTCCCCCCACTTCGTTGAGGGCGACCAGACGATGCCAGCGGTAGAGGGCGGTATCCTCGACACCCTTGGCCATGGCCGGACCGGTCAATTGCTGAAACCGCATGGCGAGTTCGTTTTCCAGAGGACCGCCGACACGGAGAAGAAGCAGATCTTGAAGGAAGGAAAAGAGGTCGGCGTCAAGATCGGGCCGCTCTCTTGTGGCGCCCTCGATGGCCTGAATGACGGAAATTTCGTCTTCCCGGGTGACGGTTTTTCTGGATGCGGATACGTAGGACCGATACACCGGAAAATGGACCGCGGTCTCGCGCAATGCCCAATGCAGTGCGTGGCGTGTATAGTCCCGATGCCGGCGATGCCCTTCGCAGATATCCAGGAAAAGGCTGGTGAGACGATTGAGCTCACTTTCAAGAAGGTCCGTGAGCACCAGACGCTTGCTCTCATGCACCAGGTCGGTAAAATGGATCTCCTGTTCTGTAAAATTCTCATAAACTTCCGTCAGACCTTTTTCGCCTGCCGGATCGATAAAGAGCCCGTTCATCAGGTTTAGGAAATCATAACCGGTAGTCCCGGCAATCGGCCACTCCGAAGGAAGTTTTTCGCCCTGTGCAAGAATTTTTTCAGCAACAATCCAGGCATTCGGGCAGGCCTCCCGCAATCGATGGAAATACTCGGTCGGATCGCGCAGTCCGTCAGGATGGTCGATGCGAAGTCCCTGGACCCATCCCTCCTGTACCCAGGTGATAAGGAGTTCGTGCGTGGCGTGAAAAACCTCCGCATCCTCTATTCTCAAGCCGACCAGATCTTTGATGTCGAAAAATCTCCGGTATCCCAGCTCCCGGCTTGCCGTACGCCAGAACGCCAGCCGATAATTCTGTTGATCGATGAACACATCCAACGCATCCGGGTTATGGTTCAGGCACGCAACTTCGGCGGTTATCGCTTTCCCGGTTTCCGGTGCCTCATGGCAGAGTCTGGTCAGCAGGTTCAACAGTACCGCCTTATCCCGGTGGCGGCGTTCCACCGCCTGCCTGGCGGTGACGGTGGGACGCGGCAGGCGGCTGTGGCTCTCCGCAAGAAAGGCAAGGAGTTCGGATCCGCACGATCCCGCCGCTTTTCTGAGTAGCTCTGCCAGGCTGGAAGGATCCGTCGGGAATACATGGTCCTGATAACGAAGAGTGAAAGATCCGTTTCGGTGCGACAGCCGAAGCTGACCATCCTCCAGGATGCGGCCATAATGGTCGCCCAGGACCGGCAGGAGCACCTTGTTGGGCCAGCGGTCATCAGAGGACTCCCAGTCCACGTCAAAGTAGGTCGCGTACCGGCTTGAAGGGCCGTTCTCCAGCACGTCCCACCACCAGGGATTCTGCCGGCCCGCAATGGCCATATGGTTGGGGACCACATCACTTATCTGTCCCAGACCTGAGGATTGAAGCGCCTGGCAGAGACGGGCATGGGCTTCGGCGCCCCCGAGTTCCTCATTCACCCGGGTCGGATCGACAACGTCGTACCCATGGGTACTGCCGGCGGCAGCCTGCAGGTAGGGGGAGGTGTATAAATGGCTGACGCCGAGATCGCTTATATAAGAGATGATATCCGCAGCCTGTTGGAAGCCGAAGTCCTTAAAGAGTTGAACGCGGTATGTCGCTGCGGGGTTGTCCATGGTCCTGTCCTGTTTTGTCCAGGATGGAAATCGATTTCAAAGACCCTGGACAGGTGAATATACGGGTTCGGGCACCCCCGTTATCTTTCTCTGCTCACGATCTTCATTGTCAATGGCGCGTAGAACACACAATGCCCGCTGGTCCAGTTCCATCTCCGCATCCGCTTCAACCGTGATTTCTTCTTGAGCCCTCCATCCGGAGATCGTGTCAAAAACAATCTCCCAATGCCGCCCCCATGTTGAACCGGGAAGCTTGAAGCGGAGCGGTTCAAAGTGGGCGTTGATGATGATGTAAAAGTTTTCGTCCGTGGTGGGATCGCCCCATGGATTCGGGTTGGGAATGGTTTGTCCATTGAGAAAAATTCCCAATGAATTGGCAATCCCCTGTCCCCAGTCCTCCTCGGCCATCTGCTCGCCTTCCAGGGTAAACCAGGCAATATCCTTGACTTCACCCCCGTGAATGGGTTTTCCCTGAAACCAGCCTCGCCGGGTAAAGACGGGGTGGTCTTTGCGGTAACGGATGAGCTCCCTGCAAAAGGCAAGAAGACCCTGGTCGATGGTCTCCCAGTCGTACCATGAGATCTCGTTGTCCTGGCAGTAGGCATTATTGTTTCCCTGCTGCGTGCGCCCGATTTCATCTCCGCCCAGGAGCATGGGCACGCCCTGGGAAAGGATCAGCGTCGCAAGTAAGTTGCGCTTCTGGCGATCTCGCAGGCGGTTTACGTCGGGGTCGTCCGTATGACCTTCCACACCGCAGTTCCACGAGCGATTGTGATTCTCCCCGTCACGGTTCTCCTCGCCGTTGGCCTCGTTATGTTTTTCGTTGTAGGAGACCAGGTCGTTGAGAGTGAATCCGTCGTGGGCCGTGATGAAATTAATGCTGGCGTTCGGCTTTCTGGAGGTGCTTTCGTAAAGATCGGAACTGCCGGTGAACCGAAAGGCGAATTCACCCAGGGTCTGGGGTTGGCCACGCCAGAAATCACGGACGCAATCGCGATACTTTCCGTTCCACTCCGACCAGAGCGGAGGGAAATTGCCCACCTGATAGCCCCCTTCTCCCACGTCCCAGGGTTCCGCAATGAGCTTTACCTGGCTGACGGTCGGGTCCTGCTGGACCAAATCGAAAAAGGCGGAGAGTTTGTCCACTTCGTGGAGTTCCCTCGCCAGGGTGGAGGCGAGATCAAACCGGAAACCGTCCACATGCATCTCCGTCACCCAGTACCGGAGGGAATCCATGATGAGCTGGAGCACGTGGGGATGCCTCATGTTGAGGCTGTTTCCGGTGCCGGTATAATCCATGTAATACCGAAGATCGTCTTCCATGAGCCTGTAATAGGCGCCATTATCGATCCCCTTTAAAGAGAGCATGGGCCCCAGATGATTTCCCTCCGACGTGTGGTTGTACACCACGTCCAGGATCACTTCCAGGCCGGCCTCATGGAGGGTTTTTACCATCTGTTTGAATTCCTGGACCTGCTGCCCGAGCTGGCCTCTGCTGGAGTAGTCGTTGTGGGGCGCCAGATAGCCGATGGAATTGTACCCCCAGTAGTTGCTGAGACCCCGCTCCATCAGGTGCGCATCGTGAATGAACTGGTGGACCGGTAGGAGTTCTATGGCCGTTATTCCCAGGTCAACGAGATAGGCGATGGCTGCGGGATGAGAAAGCCCGGCATATGTCCCGCGGATTTCAGCCGGGATTCCGGGGTGACGTGCGGTAAATCCCTTTACATGGACCTCGTAGATGATGGTTTGGTGCAGCGGTATTCCCAGCGGCTGGTCGGTTCCCCAGTCAAAGAAGGGATTGATCACAACGGATTTGGGAACGAAAGGGGCGCTGTCATCCTCGTTGACGGATCCTTCAGGATCTTTGAATCGATAGGGAAAGACCGCCTCATTCCAATCGACCGCTCCCTCCATGGCCTTGGCATAGGGATCGGCCAGGAGCTTATTCGGGTTGCACCTGAGACCCTCCTCGGGCGCCCATGGACCATACACACGAAACCCATAGCGCTGCCCCGGCTCTATTGCCGGGAGATATCCATGCCAGCAGAAACCAAGGATTTCGGGGAGATCCACACGGGTCTCGGCCCCGGCTTCGTCGAAAAGACACAGCTCCACCTTTTCAGCGGCTTCGGAAAAGATGGAAAAATTGGTCCCCACGCCATCGTAGGTGGCGCCCAGGGGATACGGCTTACCCGGCCATATTTTCATGTTGAGCGACCTCGAAACGGATACATTGTTGAAAATTTATGTGAGGGGTATCAGGGCCTCTCATACCTGCCCATCAACTCGGCATGTTCAAGGATATGGCCTGCCATGGCATTTTGTACATCGGCCTTGGTGGGTTTATCCGCGAGTTGCAGCGTTGTGTCCAGGGCATACAGTTTGAAGAAATATCGGTGCTCTCTGTCCGGGGGGCACGGCCCGGAATACCCCTTCTTGCCGTTGGTGCCGATTCCTCCGATGCCCCGGGGGTCATTCCCTTCCACGATTTCACGAAGGTCGGGGGGCATATTGAAAACCACCCAGTGGTCCCACATGCCGTCTTCCTTCAGGTCCTTGGGTACGTCCGGGTCTTCCATGAGCAGGACCAGACTTCGGGCGTTCCCGGGAACCTCCAGGATGCTCAACGGCGGGTTCACATTTTCTCCGTCACAGGTATATTTGGCCGGGATTTTTCCTTCGTGCCCGAAGACCGAACTGGTCAGTTTCATCGCTTTCCTCCTTTACTGTTACTGGTGTTTTTGGTGATATATCGTCTCACTTATTTGGTTTGACTGGTCTGATCCGCGTACGGTCAAGACTCGCGTGTAAGGCCGGAAACCTCAGACATTCTATTCGAGACAACAGATTCAGTATCACTCCGGAGCATATCCTCAGCAAGGTGTTCCGGATTGTTTCGGTTTGCCTTGGTGAACGGCAGGGGCGTTTCGTTGGGGAGATAATCGAGGTTTGCATCGGTTCTTTTCCGGGGGTTGTTCTGTTATGGTGAACAGATCACGCCTAACGCGGTGCAACCACAACCAAAAAATATCTCACACAGAGACACGGAGACACAAAGATTTTTTTGTCCAAAGGCTATTACCGAATAACGGACTACCGCCCGGCAGGGCTGGGTTTGTTCTGATCCTGAATCTTTCTTCCAGGATCGGAACAGACCCATCAAGACTTCTTCGCGTCCTTCGCGCCTTGGCGGTTCACCAAAACTTCTCCGCAAATTGCGTAGAAGTTGCAAACAAAGATTCTAAAGCGCAAAGAACGGAAAAAATCAAGGGCTAAACGCATCTCTAAAAACCTATTCCTCCTCTTTTATGGTAGCTCCCGGCTTATCCACGATCTGGACGGTACTGGCCTGCGGACCTTTTTCTCCCGGTTCTTCCACGTACCGGACCCCGGTGCCCGGCTCAAGCCTCTCAAATCCGTCGCTGAGCACGCTGTTCTTATGAAAATATATTTCCCGCCCATCCAGGTCTTGTAGAAAACCGTATCCCTCGTCTCGAAAAAGTTTGGATACAAAGGCCCCGGTTGACTGCTGGGCGTGTTGTTTTGTTTCTCCCCTCTGCTTTTCAACAATGGTCTTCAGTTGTCTTCCGGCCGCCTCAAAAGCATCCTTTAAGACCGCCTGCAACCGGTCGTGAATATCTCCTTCACTCGAATCTTTGGACACCACGATCTCATGACCCGGAGGAATCTTTATATTGATACGGATGCGGAACGGGTGCCCTGAGCGCTGATGTTGATGGCGCCGTTCTACGGCGATGCGACAACTGGTGATATGATCATGCAAGCGCTCGATCTTTTTCACCTGGTCTTGGATAAGGGTATCCATTGCCTCTGTTTTCCGGATGCCTCTGAAGGAAATCTCAAGCGGTATAATCATCTGTTCCTCTATGGTTTTTTTGGTCGACTCGTGATGGGGGCTCTCAGCTCTCGGACAGGGATCCAAAAGACCCGCTCAAAACAGGATTGCCGGTCTGGGGGCCCTTTACCGATGACCATTTTCCCAATACCTTGGCCAGCCATAATAGTCGTGTAATACCATCTCAAAGTTTCTTTCCAGCGGTGTTTCCTGATTGTACTCCGGGCAGTCCTTGACATCCTCTTCGCCGATGCTGGTATCAATCGTTTTTTTGCTCCAGTCAATATCGGTTACGCACTCCGGTATAATCAGAATTCTGCGGCCTTTGATCTGATACCATTTCGAGATGTCCACGACCAAATAGCGCACGACCCAGGCGGGTGTACTTACCATACACTCATGGAGGTGGCCTATCTCTTGACCTCGGGCCAATATCGCATAATCGGCTAATTCCTTGATCGACCTCAGGAGGCGCTCTTCCGGCTCTTTTTCTGTTTTGTCATGGATCTCCTGCTTCATTTCGAATGCCAGATGTGGATAAGGCACCGCCCCCCAGGGTTCCATGCCGATCCAATACGGGGGCCAGCCAAAATTCTTGAAATATTCCCTCTCATATTTGCGGGATACCGGCGCATCCGTATCCAGCGGCGGACTGGACGCTATTTGATCCCGGGTCATTTTAACCGGAATATTTAACAATGCCGGTTCGGGCTCTCCCAATGCAATGGGAGAGATGAGCACCTTACGGCCCGGGAGCCATTTATGGGTGTTGGCAACCATATACCGAATACACCAGTGCCTGTCGTCAACCAGCAAATCCTTGCATCGGCCGACTTCTCCGTCTTCGGCCTGGATGACGACTTCCATGAGATTGCGGGTACTCCAGAACATGAAGGCCCTCCTTTTTTGGCGTCGATACCTTCCAAATCGGATCGTTTGCGGGCGTGACGGATCGACCGTTTTCCAACCCGAGAAAGCCTGAAATCTCAAACAGTGAGGTGGCAGGAAAACATATCCAAAATCAGCGCCACATAAAACGGATGCAAGGACGAGACATGACGGTTTTTTAGGGTCCCGAATCCTGTTTAATTTAAAGACCTATCCCTCTCCTTGTCCTATTTATTTCGGGCGGATTATTATTGTTGCCGGTCCGTCCCAAGATTGTGTAAGACAAGCATCGGGACCTGAAGGATTCGGCATGCATTCGCACCAATCCGGATTTAATACCTCCGGCCTCAGGCCAGTTTATCCCTTAGCGAGCCGGCCTGGAGGGTTCTGATATTTTTTCCAAAACCTCCCCCGCCAGTTCCTTTTGCAGGTGTACTGCCAGATCACCGAGAGAAACTATCCCGGTCACCTTACCGTCCTTGTCTTTGACAATCACCCGACGTATCTGATTTTTTTCCATTAAGTCGACGATCGTATTTATGTCGTCCTCTTCATCTGCACTGACGGGATGTTCCGTTACCGCCTCCATGACCTTATGTTTTTCCGGGTCAAGGCCCCGGGCGGTACTGCGAATAACGATGTCACGATCGGTTATAATACCGACAGCCTCGTCTTCGGCACCAACAGGCATGGCGCCGACGTTGAGGGCCTTCATTTTTTCGGCCGCTTTCTTGATGGTGTCATTGGCAGAAACAAACTCGATATTGGGGGTCATGATTTCTTTTACTTTCATCCTTTTCTCTCCTTTCCTGTTTTTGGTTTTGAGTCTACCCCACTGCTCCGTTGAGCGCATTGGGGATCATCAGATATTGATTCTGTAAGTAAAACGGAGAGATAGACTTTGAGACGACAAACAGGGGCCGATTTTTTTTGCTCCTCATGCTCCTGTAAAATTCATAATTGCTGTCACCCTGGATAAAGAAAAAACAGGCCTTTTGGTTGTTCCAAGAGAAGGCCGGGGATATCCCGCCCACTGTGTGTTTCCGGTAAAGTCCTATAGTCTACTCTCGATGCCCCATATCTGCAGTATTCTCAACTCCTGTAATTTCGGGGGTGCTGTGCAATCTCTTTTTAATTTTGTGGATTCTGTCAACATAAATGACAGTCTCTCGACTTCCATCTCCATTGACCGCGGGCAGGGTTGTGGCAATGGACGGCCATGTATAGGGATTCAAGCCCTTTTTTATGGCGATTTTTTGTGCCTGGAGTATGGTATGCTTCCCCGCATTATATGATGCAAACATGAAGTTGAGCCTGTCTTTAAAGTCGCGATCCGCTGACCACAATTCCCATAATATCTTATCATAATATATCCCTGCCTCAATATTCGAACGCGGATCGGTGATTTTACCCTGAATCCTGGCGTTTTTTTGAATAACCTCGGTAAACGTATTTGGCAGGAGTTGCATCAGCCCGAGCGCGCCATTCGGCGATCTCGCCTGGGGGTGAAGCCTCGATTCTGCAATGGCTTGGGCCTTGAAATAGCGCCAGTCAAAATGCGTTCCGAAGTATTTTCTGGAATATTTCCGAAAATATTCGTCAAAATGATTCTTATGTAAAGATTGTTCGAATGCTTCCGCAAATGAACACGTCAATAAAAATAATAACAAAATCGGCGGAATTATCCCTAGTAATCGTCGCAGCATTTTATTCGCTCGATATCAGGCGGTATTGATCGCTCGTGCCAGTATCGGAATCGGGTGGGTATTACACCGGATTGCTGTGCCTTTGGTATACCTCACAACCACCGGTGAGATCAGATGATCATACCCACGCGTAACCCGACCCCCGCGATGCACCAAGTCTCTTTCCGTTTCCCAGGTGGAAGTGCTATCCTGGTGTTCACTCCCAGATGGATTTGGTAACTCCCTCCTTTGGCGACTCCCCAACCGTCCTCTCTGAAAATAAACCACCCGGGCAGCGTCATGCTGCCGTGGCTTTGTATTTGGCATAGAGATCGTGGAGGCGCTTTCTAAGTGCTTTTAACCTCTTGCTGTCTTCTTCGGAGGTCCCTTTGGGCTCGCTGATGGAGAAGAGGAAATTGCCCAGGTCATCTATTACATGCTCTGTTGCTTCACACCATTCAGAGGTGCAGATCTCCCTCATCTGCGCTGCTTCGTCGAGCTGCGCTTCAACCAGATCAAGCGATTTTTCCAGGTTGCCTATGAACTCTCGGTAATTCTGGATCAGGCTTTCCCCCATCGGGCTGTCTTTGGGCATGGACATGATATTCTCCTTTCTCTTTTCTATTAGTGACGGGTAAATTCAGCGCACTCGCTATGATTGTGCACTATGGGGCTGTTTGACAGCATTGTCTTTATGTTAGGAAATTTATATGCCTGACGCCCGGATGTGAATGGGGTGTATCCCGTAAACGGGGGGGGAATCATACTTAGTGCCTGAACGAAAATCACGCCTTGGCGTGATTCAGGCACAATTGCGAATTGAGGAATTGCGAATTCCGAATTGATGGAATAGAGTTGAGATTAATAAAACCAAGTTTTCGATTCCACCCTTTTTGGATTTCCGGGTTTTCGTTCAGACACTACGTATGTTCATTTCTTCGGCGAGCCCCCCGGTTCTCGCAGGAATGGGTCGATTATGCACCGGCAGCGGCCAGGAGTTCTTCCTCTATTACCCCGCGCAGCAAGGGGATCTTATAACCGTTTTTTTCCATGGGAGAGGCGTTTTTGACGGCCGCTTCAGCGGCCTTTGCCGCCACCTCCGCATTCAAGGGATTTCCGGTAATGATTTCCTCCACTTCCATGGAGCGCCAGGGTACCGGCGCAACCCCGCTCAACACCACCTTGGCCGAGTCTACGATGTCGCCATTGAACACGATTGCCAGGGCCACGCCGGCCAAGGCAAAGTCCCAGGAGCGACGGGCCCTCACCTTGCGGTAGGAACTTCGAAGGCCCGAAGGGGCCGGAGGCACCGCAATTTCCGTGACGATTTCGTCCGGATCAAGCACCGTATCCCTGAGAACGTCCCGGCCGGGGGGAACATGGAAATCGGCCATCGGCACCGTCCGGGTCCCCCGCTGGCCGACGATCCGCACTGTGGCATCGAGCGCCACCAGTGCGGGGGCCGTATCAGAGGGATGGACGATATAGCATGAATCGCCGCCGAATATGCAGTGAAACTGATTTTCGCCGCCCACTGCAAAACATCGATCACCGCCTTTGCGCAGGCAATCAAATTCACCGCGATAGTACCAGCACCGGGGTTTCTGACAGATATTGCCGCCCAGGGTTCCCTGGTTCCGAAGCTGGGGGCTCGCCACTTCAGAGGCCCCCCGGGCCAAGGCCTTGAACCGGCGGTTGAGAATGGAATTCTCCGCCACCTCGGTAATGGTGGTGAGGGCCCCGATGCGGACACCGCCTTGAGCGGTTTCCCTAATGCCTTTCAACGCATTGAGCCTGCTGATGCTTACCACCTTGTCGGCGTGAAATACATGGTCTCGAAGACATCCGAGAAGATCGGTTCCGCCTGCGTGGAGCCTGGCGTTGTCCCATGCCAGGTGCTTCACCGCCTCTCTTACGGAATGTGCGCGAACATAGGCAAAATTTGACAGCATGCTATTTCTCCTCTAAACGGTCGGCAAAAATCATGCTGAGCCGGACGGGATTAAGGGGGGTTTCCGTGATGCGAACGCCGGTGGCATGATAGATTGCATTGGCTATGGCGGCGGCTGTGGGGATGGTTACCGGCTCGCCCAGTCCCTTTGCCCCGGTGATGTTCGCCTCGGGATCAGCCAAATCAATAGGCAGGGATTCCATATGGGGGGCGACATCCAGTGCAGTGGGCAATTTGTAATCGTGCCAGTTTCTGTTCACCATTTTGCCGGTTCCACGGGCATCGAGAATGCGCATCTCGGTCATGGCAAATCCGATGCCCATGGTGATCCCGCCGTAAACCTGATTGTCGTATGTCAGACGGTCCATCACCCGGCCACTCTCATTAACGCCGAGAAAGTCCATAATCCTGACCTCTCCCGTTCTGGTGTCCACTTCAACTTCGCAGAACTGTGCGGCAAAAGGGTTGACCACTTTGCCTTCAGGATTGGGGCCCCGGTATCCTATCCCGACCACCACTCCCCGTTTTTTCAGGGTGGAAATGTCCTGAATTTTGATTTTTTGAGAAGCATCTTTTTCTGCGACGATCATATCTTTCTGGAAACGAAGATCGGAAACGTCCATTTTCAAGTCTTCTGCAGCCATCCGGAGCAGCTGCTGTTTCACGTCGATTGCGGCAGCTCGCACTGCAGGGGCTTCGGTGGGGACGGTCTTGCTCCCGCCGCTGGGGGTCGCGTACTGCGTGGTCCCTGTGTCTGCGTGCTCAATCTGAATCATATCGGTCTCCACATTCAATTCTTCCGCCACCACCATGGCCATTATGGTCTTGGTCCCTGTTCCGATGTCGCTGGCTCCCATATTCAGGTTTACGCTTCCGTCTGCAAAAAGCTTTATGATCACCGTGGAGGGCGGTCCCCCCCCGCCTGCAACCCATAAACAGGCAGCCATGCCCACGCCTTTTTTCAGAAAATCTCCGGGTGCCGCATTCTTAACCTGGTCTTTTCTCTCTTTCCAGTGAAAGGCGAGGGCGCCTTGTTCCAGGCATTCCTTCAATCCGGTGGTGGTATAGGGGGCGTTGGACCGGGCCTGACTGCGGGAAGGAATGTTCTTGAGCCGCAACTCCACCGGATCCATTTCAATAGCCTCTGCCAGGGCATCCAGCATTTGTTCCAATGCCCAGGACCCCTGGGGATGTCCGGGGGCGCGAAAAGGGCGCGCCGGTCCCGCATTGATATATACGTCGGTGGCTTCGGTGCGAACATTGGGACAGGTATAAAGATCTCTGATGAGCCAGTCCACCAATGTGGTTCCGCCTGCCGGATAGGCCCCGCCGGTCCCGGTTACGGAAAATTCCAGCGCCGTAAGGGTTCCGTCCTTTTTTACCCCTGCCTTGAGTTTCATGTTTGCCGGAGGCCTGTTGCCCGTGCAAAGAAAGGTTTCTTCTCTGGAGAGAAAAAGTTTGACCGGTCTGCCGGTCTTTCTGGCGAGGAGGGCGGCGATCACCGTGTACTTGCCCGGCTGGAGCTTGCTGCCGAATCCCCCGCCCATATAGCGGCCGATGACCCGGACCTTGGAGAGCGGAAGCCCGATGACCTGGGCCACTTTACTCTGCACGGCATAGACTCCCTGGGTGGATTCATTAATTATGAGAAGTCCACCGTCCCAATACGCCACGCAGCCGTGAAGTTCCATCGGGGTTTGCACCTCGCATTCCGTCCGGTAGGATTCCTCCAGCACCACATCCGCCTGGGCAAACCCTTTTTCTACATCTCCTCTGGCGTAGGACTCTTTTGGACCGACTTGATTGCCGTTTTTGTGCACCCCCGGGGCATCGGGTTCCAGGGCCTTTTGCTCATCTGAAATAAAGGGAAGAATGTCATAATCCACACGGATGCACTGCACGGCATCCCATGCCTGATAAGGAGTTTCAGCTGCCACAGCCGCGATGGTTTCCCCTTCGAACCGACAATGGGGATCAAACAGTTTTGTCTTCATATCTTTGGTGTAAGGCCAATCCACATCGGCCTCCGGCGTGTGGGCGCTGATGATTGCCCGGACACCGGGCATGCGTTCCGCCCTGCTTGTGTTCACGTGTTTGACCCTGGCATGAGGATAAGGACACCGAAGAACGGCGCCGTACAACAGGTGTGGCGGAGAAAAATCAGAGGGATAGACCGCCGAACCGCTGACCCGTTCGTAGCCGTCCGTGCGGGGTCGTGATTTACCGATCAGCCTGGTTCGTCCCCATGGCTTGGGATCTTCTCCGGGCTCCGGGGTTTCCGGGATATGAAGGCCCTCAGTATAGTATGTCTCCTTTTCTTGCCCTTTCATGATTCGCCTCGCTTAAGTTCTGCCGCCTTCTTAACGGCATGAAATATATGGGTGTACGCACCGCAACGGCAAAGATTGCCGCTCCCGGCCTGGCGGATGTCGGAATCGGATGGATCCGGATTTCGCCGCAGAAGGCCCTCGGCAGCCATGATCTGGCCGGGGGTGCAATAACCGCATTGAAAGGCATCGTGCTCCAGAAAGGCCTGTTGAACATGCCCGAGTTCTTCGCCCTGCATAAGCCCTTCTACAGTGAGTATTTCAGTGGCTTCGGCTTCCATTGCGAGAACCATGCAGGCGTATCGCGGCAGGTTGTCGATGAGCACCGTACAGGCCCCGCATTCCCCTCTTTCACACCCTATTTTGGTGCCGGTCAATCCCAGGCGCTCGCGCAGCACAAATAACAGCGACCATCGAGGTTCCACCAGTAACCGATGACTCCTTCCGTTGATATGCAGTTGAATCCTGGTCATTTCTTTGGGATCCATAGATTTTTCCTTTTCAGAGGTTATGGCCGCAAAGCTGCCCGTCGTAACCATCGCAGCCGCGCCTACGCCCATGGTGGTAAGAAAGCCGCGACGGGTGATGGCCGGAGATTGCCGTTTTTTATTTCCTTTCATCTTCGATCCTCCATGATAGGATGCTGCATATTGGGGATGCCCCTTCCCAACATATATTCAGTACCCGAACGAAAATCACGCCTTGGCGTGATTCAGACACAATTGCGAATTGAGGAATTGCGAATTCCGAATTGATGGGATAGAGTTGAAATTAATAAAACCAAGTTTTCGATTCCACCCTTTTTGATTTTCCGGGTTTCCGTTCCACATAGTAGTTATTCGTACCTTATTGCCTGGTCTTCTGTCATGAAAAACAAGAAGATATGGCCGTCCTTCCTTTGCACGCTTAGCCTTCCGTCATTCCGGGCATGATTCCAGCCGGAATCCAGAAATACGGGGGACTGGATTCCGGCCAAGGGCATGCCGGAATGACGGGACAGCACACAGCCGTTTTGGTTGCGGTTATCCGCTTTAGTGGCTTATCGCCAGATTTTCTGTCACAAAAAACAAGAAGATGATTGTCAGAGGGTGACGTCTTTAGTTTGGAATAATGGAAGTTTGGAATAATAGAATAATGGGTTTAAGGAAAAAAACCTTTCCTGGGTGATCCAGGTTCCTTTCCCAACCTTCCATTATTCCAGTATTCCAACATTCCAGATGTCTGGCAACATCGAACCCCCTTGATAATAAAAAGTCATTCGAAAGCCACTTTGGTTGCGGTTAACCGTTTTGGATATATTCAATCGTTTTTGTAGGGCTGCAAATGGGGTCTACAGGGTATTGATGAATTTCAAAGAGGGTATGCGGTATTCCGGGGAATCATAAGGAAGCAGAGAGGTTTGTGAATCCCCCTCCTTTCAGCTCAGCTTCGGCATCTGGCGCAAGACGGTTTAATATGTCAAATAGCCGTCCGGGGCGAGGCTGGTGGCCAGCATGACCCGGTTTATATCCAGATGCCCGGTCCAGGTTTGAGACTCCCTGCAGCGAGGATCGAGCCAGAAGGTTTCTATGGTTTGACCTAAAGGGAGATACTGATACAGACGGTTGATCTGTCCATGTGCCGGATGATTTTTGGGAAAAACATCCGGACGGTCTTCAGTGATGCGCTTCATCCTTTCCACTGCATGCAATCCTATGGACATCCCCAATTCCCTGAACGCCAGCCGGTAATCCGCGGAAAGCCTCAATAAAGGGCCTTGGGTGAACGCATCTAAACCCGCCAGGGAAGATTCCAGCAACTCATTGAACAACGTGGTCCGGGTAAACTCCGTCTCCATATCCAATTGCAGAACTCTGTATGCATCCGAGAGAATGCCGCCGATCCCCAGGGGATCCGCCGTTGTCCAGTTATGCCCCTGGCAGAGCGATTCCATGTCGGCGATTTCCGAATCGAGTCGGGCCTCCGGGAAGGGGGAAAGTTCCTGTGCGGTTGCCTGGAGCTGTCTGTAAGTGATCAAGCCGTCCAAAGGATCATGCTGTCCCATGGAGGCGACCAGTGGAAAGGAAAGATCGATGCTCATCTTCCAGTACATCCGTTTATAACCGGAGGGCAACGTGTAGACAAACGCTGCATGAGCGGTTCTGGCCAGTTCTATGGCCCATAAATTGAAGGTCGACTCTCCTGTGGACCGGCTCATCCGGTTGAGCGCATGCATCCATTTTGTCAAATAATGGTAGTATTGCCCGTCTCGGTCCCATTCCTCCCTCTCATTATACGGATCGGCAGGCTTACGTTCATTCATCGATTTGCCGATTCGTAAACCGCCGAGGGTAGGGTGCCGGGCGCCTTCGGACTCACTGAGATTGCTGATCCATCCGGGCCTCGGGTCGTCTTGACGGTGATGCCCCAACATGGTGTGGACCTGATTCATCAGACTCAGGGCCGATCGCCGCCAGTGTTCATCCCCTGTCTGTCGATAAAGCTCCAGAAAATTGCATATCCCGAACGCATCCGTCCACAAGTATCGCCGTGGCGGGTTTTCCGGGTTGGAAAGGCCGGTGGACTCGGCAAATTCGGTCATGATATCTTTTACAACGGATAATGGGTCCATTACAGGGGCTTTCTCCCGATTCATGGGTCGTCCTCAATTTTTTGTATATTGCCGATCAGAGGGAATTTCCATTAAGTCCTCTCTAGAGGTTGATTCTGCTTTTTTCATGTACGCATACAATGTGCTTTCCGGCCTTTCAATACGCGCAATCCTGTATTTTCGAAAATTCAGAGGGAGGGAATTTCCACCTGCTTTACGCATTTGTGCCGGTGCGGTTCTCCTCCTTGCGACACGGGGATATGCATTGTAACCTGGAGGCCGGTCACCCGTATGGACCGGCCCCGGAAGGTACGACTTCTGAAGGCGGAAATACGGGATATCCCCCATTTGATGGGCATCCAGAATACCCTGATGGATATATCCGGGCCGGAAGACCTCTCCCAATGGGAGGATGTGGAATGATAAATGTGTTTATGCCTGGATAGGGCGTCCGGCGCTATTGCCTCATCCACCCGGCGTTCAATTTTCCTTTATCGATGCCGGGTCCTTTGTCTTTTGATTGATTATCGGGCCGATGCAATACCTTGAACAGGCTGGGTCCCAGGAGACAGGTAATCACCGCCAGCAGGATGATGGCATCCTTGAAGGCCTCGGTAATAAATCCAAATTCAAGCCCGATGGTGGCCGCCACGATGATCAGGCTCAGACGGGAGGTCATCAGCACCCCTACGGTCAGCGATTTGAACACAGACAATCCACTGAAAACAAAAAGGAGGCTCGGCAGTAACTTTACCAGGGCAGCGAACCCCAACAGTTTGGCGGTAAACAGAAGCTGTTGGACAGAAAGCACGTTGGCTATATCGAACTGCATGCCGACATGAATGAAAAAGAGCGGCACCAAGAAACCGTATCCAAAACCCGACAGTTTGAGTTCCAATTGTGTTTTTTCTCTGAATACGATCGACAGCATAGTGCCGCCCAGAAACGCACCCAGGACCGGTTCCAGACGGGCCAGTTCGGAAAGCGCTACAAACAAGAACAACAGGGCCAGCGAGAAGCGCACACCCAGCTCCTGTGAATCCCGATCTGCGAGCAGGCGACCTGCCTTTTCGGGATACCACCACACCAGGAATTGAATCAGCTTGAGCATGACGCCGAATCCGATAAACAGCGGCAGCGGTCTTAAAAATTCCCAGCTAAACCCCTTCTCGTGCCATAAGATATAAAAGGTGATGGCGAAAAGGGTCAAGAAGTCAGCCAGCGTGGCGGCGATCAATGTGTTTTGACCCAGTGGGGATTGGGTAGCATCCGTATCCCTCAGGGTGGGAACCACAAGGCCCAAAGAGGTAGTGGATAACACCAACCCCAGATATATCCCCTGACCCATTAGGAAAGCGGCCCCCATTGAAAGGATGATGGTGGCAGCAAATATGGTGATCTGAATGCCGAACATTTTGACACTCAGTTTCCTGAGCATCTGGAAGTTGATTTCCATGCCGGCGTGGAACATCAGAAGCAAAAACCCGAGATGGGCCAGGAAGGGAAGCCAGTCTCCCCCGAATTGAAAGTTGAGAAAGCTCTTGCCGATTATTACGCCGAAGAGAATTTCCATCACTATCGAAGGCATCCGGGTCCATCGACTCATGCTCGGCAAAAAAGCAGCCCCCAACGACACCAGGACAAGCGCCCACGCGGAATAAATGACCATAACGTGTGTACCTCGTATGAAATTATGCTCCGGCTGCCCGATTCTTGTTCATGGTTGTTGGTTGATTTGTTACGACTTTAGGACGTTAGCGTATCTTCTCAATAAAACGGGGTGAATACTTTCTCCACAGACTTCCTGGATTCCGGCTTTCGCCGGAATGACGGGGGGTTGGGTTGTTTTGTCATTCCTACGAAGGCGGGAATCCAGACGGGTTACCCCCAGTTATTGAGATGTTACACTTTAGCGAATTTGAGACACTTGCATGAATTTCTGCATGATTTTACTATGCCAGCAGTACCGAACATGGGGCCTTGTCAGCCAATATGTCCGTCACATCAATGGAAAACAAACCGGTTTCCTTTTCACCGCTGCCGATCACCAGAAGCTGATAGTCGCAGGCAATGGCCAGGATCTCTTTGACCGGGTTGCCGTGGCGCACATGCTCCTCCACCCTGGTGTTATGGACCCGCGACAGCTCACGCACCTGGTTTAATATATAACGTTCCCACTCACCATCCGACGATGATCTACCATGCAGATAAGGGGGTTCGACAACTGTGACGACTGAAATTATTGAATGAAGTTGCCGGGACAGATCCATGCCGATTTCGAGGGCGCGCCGGCTGGACTGTGAACCATCAAATGGAATCAGCAATCGCTCGTAAGGATTTGTGAATTTGGCCATCAAAACCGGACAGGGCAATTTTTGGCGCATTTTGACAAGTCGATTTCCGAAAATGGATTGAAGGAACGATCCGCCGGCGTACTGCAGGACGACGATACCCGCATCTGTTCCATGAGCGATCGATATCACACTTTTGTTCAGGCCATCTTCAGCTTCCAAAACCTCGATCCGCAGGCTTTCCGACCAACGGGAAAGGGCCTCCCGAATATCAGAGGCTGATTTTTCATGGACCGCCTTGATCTGCTCGATCTGCGTTCCCTGAGCGAGATAGAAGGCCTCGTTCAGCAGGCCTGTGGCATCACAGGACGTTCCATCGTTGACGGCCAGGATCATCTGCTGACCGTAGGTGCGCGGAAAGTGCGGGCGATCCTCTCCAAGGCGGTCGGAGAAAACAGCGTAGAGTCCGGATTTTCCGAGAACGAGCAACCGGTCGTCTTCTTCTATATCCGACGGGTGGTCGGGAAAGAGGAGGGTGTTGTTTCGCAGCACACCTGCCACACGCCATTCCGGATCCCGTTGAGAGGTCATGTCTTGTAGACGCGATAAATTCTGACTGCTCACCGTGAGTTCCATCAATTCCGCATCCCCTTCCCCTAGGGCGAGAATTCGAATACGCGGATCCTTGAGGAACTGGTAGATCTTGCGTGCCGTATCCGAGGCCAGGGAAAGGGTCCATATGTCCAATTTCTGAAACTCGGAGAGCATTTCGGGATCGCGTACCACGGCCAGAATGTTGTTGATATCCGCCTCCCTTGCAAATCGCGCAATTGCCAGGTTGACGGGATCGTCATCTGTCATTGCCAGTACGCAGTCCTGTTCGGCCAAACCGGCTTCCTGCAGCACTACCGGGCTGGAGGCGTCTTCGGCCATCAGCCGAACAACGCTGGGAAAACGGCCCGGAAACGGGTCCAGCTTGGCCGCCTCCTTTTCAATCAGCGTAATCTCCCAATTCTCGCCGATCCGCTTGAGCAGTTCATCGGTAATCCGGCCGGCACCGCAAATAATGATTTTCATTTCAATTCCTTGAACCTTTCCGACAATGAATAAATGCACATAAGGTGAATTGTCGCTGTTTTTCAAGAATATAGACTTTCTGAGAAAAGTCAATCAGGCTATTGGCAGCGGTTTCAGCGAATGGGGGCCTCTTTGCTTTAAGAGCAAACATATTTCTTGACATATTATTTTTACTATGATAGTTTGAGTTCAAAAGATTTTGTTTGGGAGATCATATTACCCTAAAACACAAGAAAGTAAGGTTATGAAACCAACCAGCAGTGAGGATATAACCAGAAAGATCGGTATCCTGATTCGCAGATATGCGCGATTGCGGGCACTGCATACCAAGGAATTGGCCAAAAACTATGATCTAAGTGTATCTCAACTGCTGTGCCTTCAATGCCTGCATGGAAACGGCAAGATGTCCATGACGGATATTGCGGATAATATCATGGTGAACGTGAGCACGGTTACGGGAATTGTAGACCGCTTGGAGCGAAAGGGCTTTATTGAAAGACTGAGGGAAGCAGGGGATCGAAGAATCATCACCATTGCCCTGACAGAGAAAGGGCGGTCCCTGGCCGCGAACAGTCCTCCTGCGGTTCACCACAAGATTGTTCAGGCGGTTAAAATGCTTACTGAAGCCGAGCGTGAAGAGATCTTTCAAGCCCTGGATTGTGTATCCAGGCTCATAGATTTTGGTAATGTTGACCAGAGGTCTTCCATGTCGCCGCCGCGAGCCCGGAAAATCCGGAACAATGTTGATGAGTTACAAAAATATCCAGGAAATTAGGTGACGTGAAAGGCATTTCCGATGATAAAGCGGATACCCGCGACCAGAACGCCTGTGTGCTGTCCCGTCATTCCGGCATGGCCTTAGCCGGAATCCACTCCGCCGTATTTCTGGATTCCGGCTGGAAACGTGCCGGAATGACGGAAGGCCAAGCGTGCAGTGGAAGGATGGCCATACTTTCTTGTTTCTTGTGACAGAAAACTGGGCGATAATGTACTAACATTATCCAACCTCGATATCAGTGGGGAGATCCGGACGCATGGTGCTTTCAGCAGGAATCATACCGGTGAGACTACAGGAAAAAACATGGAAATACCTGTTTCTCAGGGCTTTTCGAAACTGGGATTTTCCAAAAGGAGTGGTGGAGCCGGGCGAAGATCCTCTGGACGCGGCAAAAAGAGAGGTCCGGGAAGAGACCGGGATATCTGATCTGCGCTTCTGCTGGGGATATATTTATCGGGAAACCAGACCCTATTCCGGCGGAAAGAAGGTCGCCAGATATTATGTTGCTGAAACCCGCACCCTTCAGGTGGTCTTTTCCGTTAACCCGGAGATCGGAAGACCGGAGCACCATGAATATCGCTGGCTCACCTATGGTGAGTTAAAGGAACTGGCGCCTCAAAGACTGAGGGATATTATCACATGGGTCGGCACGGTGATAGATTCCCGCCCTCGGTTGCACAAATAAGATAGATTAGAGTATTTGTCTGTAACTTCTCTGCAACGTGCGAAGAAGTTTGCCCGTGGGGGTCTCTGCCTCCCGCCCAGGAGGCGGGACAAAAACCGAATACAGCTCCTGGGGACGGCAGCAGGGCTTTACAATACAGTCTGTTCCAGCCCCAAGTACAGCCTTTCATGAGACGGTATGTCCTTGCTGCCTTTCCGTAAACATTATTCGGAGCCCGGGGGCGGCCGCCGAACGATACGACCGCATTTTATTGCAGCTCTTGGGCAGAGACCCCCACGGGCGTCCAGAACGCTTCCGAGACTTAGGTGAAACCTTTTGGGTTGCGGTTGTTAGGCCGTCTTGGGGATTACCACTGCAACCCGCAGAATACTTCCCCCCCGATGTCTTTCTAAACGCCGCTACCGATCGCCTCATGAGAAATATTCAATAATCTTGAATTCATATCCCTTACCAACGCCTGGGTGTCCTGATTACGGAGCCTGTCCGATTCCGGCGCACAAGTGAGGGACAGCGGAAAATACCGCCGCTTCATTCTCGGTGCCCCATCAATAAGGGTTTGAATCAATACCCCTGATAAACCGGGCGTTTCAACCGGCGCCCCATGTACCACATGGGGTATCTTTCTGGCTGGATACAGTATGAACCCCATTTACACGAAAACCGCGATCGGTACACTGGATGGCAATTAAGAGAGTAATCCGAAAACAGCGTGAAACAGAAAAACCTCGGAAAACTCTATATTAACATGAGTCTACTATCTACCGGAGGATCAGCCCATGACTGAACCGGATCTTGAATTGGAATTCAACGGCGTTTCCATCCAGTCAACAGCAGACGGCAAGATGTCAGTGGTGGATGCCATTTGTGCTGTCACAGAATCGAATTATCCACAGAATCTGTGGAAAAAATTAGCTTCGGATCATCCCGAGGTATTGCGCTACTGTGAAGCCTATTCCTTTCAACAGGGAGAGAAAAAGTTGGTTGTGGGACCCCAGGGATGGGAAAAGATATTCATGCTGCTCCCGGAATATTTTCCCGACGGGTGTTAAGCCGTCCGGGCCAAGCTGCAAGATCCATAGCCTCTTTACACCTTGGTGTAAACAGTACCAAGCGATTACATCAGGATGATGGAGGTATCAGCCGGTGTCCGCAGTCAGGGAGGGGAGGGGGATCCCGGCTTGAGAGCCGGAGGGGCCGGATGGAAACTCTGCAAGACCTTCTCGAACGTCTTCCGGATGACCTCCGGAAACCGTTCCTGAGAGTACTGCGCAAAAAAGGTCATCACACCTATTCCTATGCGGATCTGTCCCGGATCTCCCGGCAGGCGGCGTGGGGTCTGATTCAAGAGGGCATACGTCCCGGTGATGTGGTGGGACTTTTCGCCCCTCTGGATTTTGCCTGGATCGCGGTGTGTGTGGGCGCCTTACAGGCAGGGGCTGTGGTGATGCCGCTGGATCTTCAGCTTGAAACGGAGACCCTGGCCGGCATTCTCAAGAACAGTGAACCCTGGTGCATTTTTACGGCCCCCGACCGGCTGAAACAGCTTGGGCAGGCTGCCCCTGCAGGGCTCTCCACATATGTCTTGGGAAGCTCAGGCCGAGATGGCGCCGCAAATTGGAAAAAACTCCTTATAAACACCCGGCAGACCCTCCCCGTCCTGTCAGCCGATCACGCTGCCGCCCTGTTTTACACCTCCGGCACCACCGGTCCTCCCAAGGGCGTGTCTTTAAGCCACCGCAATCTTCTGTTCCAGATTCAAACCGTGCAGAGGACCGGCTTGGTGGATGCCGGGGACCGGGTGCTTCTTCCGCTGCCGCCGCACCATGTGTATCCGTTTGTTATCGGGATGCTGGTCCCCCTCTTCCTGGGAGGCACCATCGTCCTCCCCTATTCTCTAACCGGGCCTCAGATGATGCGTGCCCTTCGGGAGGGTGATGCCACCCTGTTGATCGGGGTTCCCCGTCTTTACCATGCATTGTTTGCCGGTATCACCTCTCGTTCCGCCTCAGATATCTTCAGACGATTATTTGAAAAAGGACTGGACTTGGACACACTGTTTCGGAAAACCATCGGCGTGTCCCCGGGCAGATGGCTGTATTTTCCTTTACGCCGACGATTGGCGCCTCATCTGAAAATTCTGGCCTCAGGCGGCGCACCCTTGGAACCCGGTCTGGCCTCCAAACTGGAAGCCCTGGGATGGCAGGTGGCCATCGGATACGGACTTACAGAAACGGCGCCGCTCCTGACGCTCAAACTTCCAGGGGACCCGCACAATGAAACCGTGGGACGTCCGGTAGGCGGGGTACACATCCGTATCGATCCCGGGGCCCTGCCTGAACCCTCTTTGCCTGACCGCGCCTATACCGAGGGGGAAATCCTGGCTAAAGGCCCCAATGTTTTTTCCGGCTATTATAGGTTGCCGGAGAAAACCGATGCGTCCTTTACCCGGGACGGCTGGTTTCGTACCGGTGATCTCGGGTACGTGGATACAGAAGGATACCTTCACGTGACCGGCCGTGTTTCCTCCCTTATCATTACAGAGGGGGGAGAGAAGATCCAGCCCGATGAAATAGAAGCGCATTTGTCAGCCCACGCACTGATCCGGGAAGCCGGCGTTTTACAATTGGAAAACGGGTTGCTTGCAGCGGTGATTGTGCCGGAGATAAAAGAGATTGTCGCCCAGGCCATAAAGGCGCCCGAAAGGGGGCTTCAGCGGGCCATTGCCGAGCAATCCAAGTTGCTTCCATCGTTTAAACGCATCAATGATTTCGCAGTGACCCGCGTTCCTCTCCCTCGTACCCGCCTGGGAAAACTCCGCCGGCACCTTTTGCCGGATATCTTCCGAGAGGCAAAAAAAGAAGAGGATTCTCCCGGTCGGCCCGAATCCAAACCGATGTCCATATCGGCCATGTCTTCTCAGGACCGGGACCTTTTGGAAAACAGGGCGGCAAGAATTGTCTGGGACTGGATGGCCGAGAAACACCCGCATCAGCATATTACGCCGGACACCAGTCCGGAGCTGGACCTGGGGATCGATTCCATGGAATGGCTGAACATCACCCTCGAGATCCGCCGGCAGGCCGGCGTTGAACTGGAGGAAGGGGAGATCAGCGAAATCGCCACAGTGCGGGATCTGCTGCAGAGAGTCGCGGAAAAGGCCGTCTCAGGTGAAGACGTGTCACCCGAGTCGCCCCTTGAGGAACCGGAGAAGTCCCTGTCCGGATCTCAGATGCGCTGGCTCAAACCATTGCGTCCTCCCGAAGCATTCCTGGCGCGAGGATTGTTCAGCGTAGACGTTTTCATCTTCAGGCGATTTTTCCATCTGAAGGTCCAAGGTGTTGAAAACCTTCCGGCCGAAGGTCCGTTTATCATCACCCCCAATCATGCGAGCTATGTGGACCCGTTTGCCATCGCGGCCGCGCTGGGTTGGAAAAGACTTCGCCGGGTGTTCTGGGCGGGCTTCACCGGGATTGCTTTCAAAAACGCATTTTTCCGATTTTTCAGTCGCTTATCTCGAACAGTGCCGGTCGATCCCGACAAGGGGGTGATCTCGAGCCTGGCCTTTGCCGCGGCCATACTCAAGCGGGGCCAGGGGCTGGTCTGGTTTCCCGAAGGGATGCGTTCCTCGGATGGTCGGCTCCAACCCTTCAAAACAGGGGTGGGCGTGTTGCTGACGCATCATCCTGTCCCGGTCATCCCTTCATTTATCCGGGGAACCCGCAAGATTTTGCCCCCCGGGAGCGCTGTTCCCAGGAGGGGGAATATTACGGTGGTCTTCGGCCGCCCTCTGGATGCCGGATATCTGGCACGCCGGGAAATCGCCGGGAAAAAGGAACAGCGAATCGCACAGGCGCTCCATAACGAAGTGGGACGGCTTGGAAGAGATATCCGGCCATAATAACCCCAAAATTCCCGCCCTAAGACCTTTGACAACAGGAGGTCCTTGATGGTGCGGCCTTCTGTGGCCGGGCCGACAACTCTCTTCCCATAATCAGGGCTGGATGGGGAAAGGCTTGCACAGGGTCGGACGTTTGGAAAGAGGGGCGGCAAACGCCGCCCTCTTTCAAATACAGGATGGACCGTATTTACTCGGAAGAGATGGAAGCGTTAACTCGAAAGAGGCGATACGGTAATCCCCTGCAAAGGCGGCGCGACATCGGAAAGGACCGGATCGGTCATTTGCAGGGCCGCATTTTGCGGGCGGATCACCTCCATCATCCTGACTTTCCACAAATAAGGCAATTACCTGGATCAGAGCTTACGATGACGGCGGCAGGTCCTGAACCGCAGGAGCAAGAGGACGCCTGCGGATTGAAAAATAATGCAATCACAAGGAGGCGAAAATGGCAAAGGTTGTAATCAATGGAATGGGAAGGATCGGCCGGGCCGTACTCAAGATAGTACTGGATACCCCGGAATTGGAGCTCGCAGGAATGAACGATCTCCTGCCGGCTGACCATCTTGCCTATCTGCTAAAATATGATTCTGTTTACGGCCGGTACGAAAAGACCGTCACGGCCGGTGAAAAGAGCCTGTCCATAGAGGGAAAGGAATACCGCCTCTATAACGAAAAGGACCCTGCACAGCTTCCCTGGAAAGAACTCAATGTGGATCTCGTATTCGAGTGCACGGGTCTGTTCGTGAAAAAGGAAGATATGGAAAAACATCTTAAGGCGGGCGCACAGCGGGTAATCCTGTCGGCCCCTGAAGGGACCGGTCAGGTTGAAATGGTGGTCCATGGGGTCAACGCACCGGATGGTTCTCCGAAGCTGATTTCCTGCGCAAGCTGTACAACCAATTGTGTTTCACCGGTTGTTGAAATCATCGGAAGAAAAATCGGTATTAAAAAGGCGACCATGACCACCATCCATGCCTATACATCGAGCCAGTCCATCGTGGATGCACCTAAAAAGAAGTGGCGAAGGGGGAGGGCGGGAGCCATCAATCTTGTGCCGACCACCACCGGGGCCGCCAAAGCGGCCACCAAGGTGCTTCCGGAGATCAAGGGGAAATTCGACGGTGTTGCGATTCGCGGGCCGGTTCCGGTGGGTTCGATCGCCGACATTGTATTCGTGACAAAGCGGGATGTCACCGAACAAGAGGTCAACACCATATTTCGTGAGGAGGCCCAAACCGACCGGTATCGCGGGGTGCTGGGTGTGGCTGAGGATCCGATCGTCTCATCGGATATAATCAAGGACTCCCGGGCCTCCATCGTGGATCTGAGTATGACCCAGGTGGTGGACGGGGATCTGCTTAAGGTAATGAGCTGGTACGACAATGAGTGGGGCTACAGCGCACAGATGGTCAGGGAAGCCGTTCGAATGGTGATGTGATCGTCGCGGTCTGCCCGGCATCGTCATTCACCCGATACTTATCGCTGGCTATTTTTATGCCAATGTGTTAGAAAAACCCCGGATAGGTAGCGATGTGTAGAGGATGTCGTATTTCGAAACCCACAGGATATGAACAGGAGGTGCAAAATGCCACAAAACGTGTCCACACCGGCCCATTGCCCGGGATTTCAAGAACTGCGCAATCTGACGTCATTTAATTGCAAGTGCCCTGAATGCGGCAAAGAGAATGAGATTTTCTCCGATGAATTCAACAAGGCCCATAAATGTTCCGGCTGTGGCAAGCCTATCGACTTCACCAAGTGCAGCATTGAAGCTTCCGGGCGGGATGTCTCCCCACGCTGAGTAACGGTATTTCCGCCTCCTCAAAATGGAGGCGGAAACCCCATCCCCTGCCTTGACACAGCAAGCCATGATATGACAAACAGCCCGGAGCACCGGGGAGGCCTTCAGGTTAAGATCCGGGCTCAACAGACGAATAAGTCACCCTCTGCCTTCTGTTTTATGGTTCTTGGTAACCGCTGCTGTGATTCCTCCAAAACGATTGTAGATCCAGGCTGAGAGCGACGAGGTAAATGCCGAATTTAAAAACGGCGTTCTCAACATCACCATGCCGAAATCCGCTGAAAGTAAACAACGGAAAATCGAGATCAAAACAAGTTAAGCTGGCTTGGAGGGCATCCATCTCCTCATGTGTTCAAAACGTCATGGCTGTCGGTGCAGGATCCGGGACGGAAAACAAGGCATGGGCGGTTCAGCCGGCACTCTCGATAAACCGGCATGTCGTTTCCTAGCGTCCGATTGAAATCGGTTCATCCGTTTCCACAACCCCTGGCGGGGTGTAATATGGACCGAACGGACCGTCTTCCATCGGTTCCTCCATAACCGCCTCATAAGGATATTCAGAGAGGTTTTCCAATGCCTTTCGGGTAATGTCGTATATAAATCCGTCACGACCTATATCCAGGGGCTGATACGGTGCAGCAATATGGCCCTTTGGGACAAGTCCTCCTTGTGACAGAATCAGCGCTTCAACCTCGCCATTGGCAATCAACAGGTCCTCGACCTGTCCCAGGGACTGTCCGTCATGATTGTATGTGTTACGCCCCATGATTACAGAAGCGAGATACCGTGCCGGAGAATAAGTCCGGGATCCATCGATTTCTCCTGATTTGAGATAGGCGGAATAGGAGGTATGGAGACCGATTTCCTGATACCTGACTTCCGGACGTTTCTCCACCTCGCTTCGAGTAGCTGCCGCCTCAAGTTTATCCCCGCGCTTCTTCAGTTTTTCCAGTCCCATGGATACCTGTTTATCGCCAAATTCCAGAATTCCTTCCATTTCCACAATAACCGCTTTTACGTTCCCATTGCGTTCGATGATAATGTCGGCGATTTCGCCGATGACTTTTCCATCTTCAGTTATGACATCACGATCTATCATCCAGCCGGCCATGAAACGCACAGTCTTCTGCTCCTTCTCAGTAGCGCCGGACGAGAGACCGATCATGAACATGAACGGCCAGGCTGACAGCAACCCAAAAACGATCATTACATTCAACAACTTCTTGTCTATCCCTGATTTTCTGTGCGGAAAGCTGGTTTTCATAACGGATTACCTATATTTTATGCGGGTTTTTCATAAACGATATCGGACGTCAGGCCGAGTGAGAATAGGGTGAAGACCGTATATCATGGGAAAAGGAGTCGCAACGACGCCCTAAACCGCCGGATGGGCAGCGCCTCCGGGCTACTGATATCATGATCACAGGATAAGGGATGGACCCCATTTCCCTGAGCACTCTCGACGCTGTATCCTAGAAGCAGCGAACTCTAAAGAATCTAAAGAAGGAGGCATGCAATGCTGTTCGTACATTTGATTTTTGCCCTGTTTTTTGCAATTCTCCTGAGTGCTATTTTCGCCCTTGGCTTCAGCAGAAAGGGACCGGGAGAAAGCGTAGCACTATTTTTTCTTCTCTTGTTTCTCCTCTCCTGGGCGGGCGGCGCCTGGCTTGCGCCTTTCGGTCCTCAGCTCTGGGGCGGGTACTGGCTCCCTTTTCTGCTGGTCGGTGTAGTGATTGCGCTATTCCTGGCTGCGCTGGCCCCCACGCCACAGGAACCTGGAACGAACCTGGCTAAAGAAGGGGGAGAGGCGGTTGAACGTCAGGCAGCATTAAGCGGCCTGGGAATTTTCTTCTGGATATTGATGGCGACTCTGGTAGCGGCTATCGTCATCCGCTATATTTAAGCGTCTTACTCACAACTCCAACCCCATATTTTTTAAAGGAGGAAGAGATGTTTTATATCGGTCACTTTTCATTCAGAGAAAGCGGAAAGGAAATACGGCATGGGTATTTCACCGTGATCATGGAAGGGGATGGCGTTGATAGGACGCTGAGCGAATTCAGCAATCTTTTAATAAAACTGCAGGACAAGGAGAACCTCTTCCATGTGCCGGCAACCGTCTATCTGGATGCCGTAAGCAAGGTGAAGGCGATTCCCGAGGAAGGACTCATGGCCCATATGATAAGCAGAAAGGGAGAACTGAGTTCGTCCATCAGTATTTCGCTTCCCGATGTATCGGAAGAATACGCGGAATTTTATGGTATGGTGCCAGAGCCTCCCAACGGGACCGGCCGGAATATCGGAGAAGGATTTGCCGTTGCCTCTGAAATTCCTGAGCCGGATGAGATGGAGATCGAACCCTTTTTACAGTTCGAATAGCGTAACAATGCAGGCTTCTGAGGCGGAACCCTACCAGCCATATTCCCCCAGCAACGCCACAAAGCGGCATCCTCCCAGACTTTCACTCGATATTTCGCCGGCGTGTTTACGGATTTTTGTGAGTTCCTGAGAGACCCTGTCTCCTATCGGGATGACCATTCGTCCTCCCTCAGCCAGTTGATCGACAAGGGGCGTGGGGATCCGGGGGGCGCCCGCGGTGACGATGATGGCATCGTAGGGTTTTTGTTCCTCCCATCCCAAAGTCCCGTTGACCGTTTTGAAAAAGATGTTGGTGTACCCCAATGATTCCAGGATTTCACGGGCCTTAATCTGAAGTTCCGATATCCGCTCCACTGTATAGACCCGGGCGCAGAGTTCAGCCAGAATAGCGGTTTGATAACCGCTTCCCGTACCGATTTCCAGGGTCTTTTCGTCCCCTTTCAATTCCAGCGCTTCGGTCATGAGGGCAACCATGTAAGGCTGTGATATGGTCTGTCCCTCATCTATGGGAAGGGGACTGTCCATATAGGCCTGACTCACCCTTCCCCCCCCCACGAAGCGGTGTCTGGGGACCTGGGCCATGGCGTGCAGGACCCTTGGGTCTTTAATCCCGCGAGGAATAAGCTGTTCGGAGACCATCCGTTCTCTGGCCTTGTCATCTGTGAGCATGTCATGCACCTCCTGGCATAAAAAAAATCACCTGAATCTCAGGCAACATCACCCCGTACGTTATCTCATAATAGTTGGAAAGGCAGATGAAGGTGAATAGGGTAGAGCCTGTATATATGGGACCCGGAAGGTATTTTCAGGGCCGAAGCAGGACGTTGACATCTTTATGGTGATTTTTTCCCGAATAGGAAGGAACGAGAGATGGGCGTGTGGTGGGCCGGTCGAATAGGGGATTGACCCCATTACCCGGGAGGGATGCTTCTCTTAGAATATGTCAAAAGACTAGTTAGTGTCTGAACGAAAATCACGCCTTGGCGTGATTCAGCCACAATTGCGAATTGAGGAATTGCGAATTCCGAATTGGTGGAATAGAGTTGAAATTAATAAAACCAAGTTTTCAATTCCACCCTTTTTGGATTTCCGGGTTTCCGTTCAGACACTAATTACAAGGAGGATCGTTGAATGAAGATCGTCTGTATGTGGTGCCGCGAAGAGGTGTCTCTGGATCATGCAATTTTTCATAATTACGAAGGACCTGTGAAATGCTTTTTCTGCGGTGCTGTCATGGATGTCGGTGTTTCCGGGGGCGTGTTGGAATCGATGTCGCTGAATCAAAGGGCATTGCCTGCGCTCCAGGGTTACGCTTCCGGGTTGGGACAGGGTCCGGGCGCAGCCAAGATGGAAATGTAGCAGAGGAACTGAGACATTGCTGGCATCGTGGTTGCCTTGGAAATTCATTCTCAAACGTATTGCCCGTTCATACGGCTTCCTGGATCCTGTCACCTTCATGGCCAGGCTTCGCCGCCTTTCGCAACCCTCGGAAGTCCAGGAGCCTTTGGAGCTCATCAGGGCCGGCGTGGTGTTTCATGCCCGGGGATTGATAAATACAAAGGTGATCCAGAACAATCTGGATTGGGTATGGCCTTACTGGGTGGAGAAACAATTCAATCCCAATGACCCCTCTTTTCTACCCAGGGCCTACTCCCTTACCCACGTCAATCTGACGCAACGAAACTGGACGGCCGTGGGCAGACCCGATTTGCCCGTCTACCCCCTTGTGGATCCAAGAGGACTCGTCACGCCTTTTCATGATGGATGGTCCCTCGATTTCTGGATTTTGACGGATCAGGGGGAGATGCTTTTGCCATCCAAACTTCCTCATGTTCACCAGGTACTGGAGCCCGAACAGGGATTGGCCGTCAAAACCCTTTGCCGGAAACAGGGGATGGATCTGACCACACGGGTCCTCGTCAAACACGATACGTCACCGGAACTTGTAATGGAGGTGAAAGGGCGCTCCGCCTGCAAAGGCTGGCTGGCAATTTCCCTGAGACCTTATAATCCCGAAGGCATACAGTTCATGGAAAAAATTGCCTTCGATGCCGGGTCCAAGACCTGGGTTGTAGATTACGGCACCCATATCCGGCTGAGCGAGGCCCCCGATCGGATTCTCTTTTCGAATTATTATGATGGGGACGTGATCCATAAGTTAATGGCGCCGCAGTCGGAAAGCAGCGGGACCTGTCCGGTGGGTCTGGCCACGTCCGCGGCTCTTTTTCCTCTTGAGAATCATACGCCGAAGGCCGTGGACATTCGGATTTCGTTGAAACAGGAAGTCCCACGAGAATTCTTGAAGCGGGGCTCTTCCGGGGCGGACTGGGAGTCTGTCATATCGAAGACCGCCCGGCTTCAGGTCCCCGACAGCCGGTTTCAATATCTCTATGAGGCGGCCAAGAGGACGCTTGTGCTCCTATCCGCCACCGGCCCGTTTCCGGGACCCAATACGTATCGTCGATTCTGGTTCCGGGATGCCTGTCTTATGATCAACGCCCTCCTTTCTCTGGGACTTACGGATCGGTGTTCTCGTTTGCTGAACGCCTTCCCCTCGAGGCAGAAGTATTCCGGATATTTTGAATCTCAAGAAGGAGAATGGGACTCCAATGGGCAGGTGCTCTGGATATTGGACCGTTTCCAGCGACTGAGCGGTCTCCCACTTAACGACCATTGGGTTCGGTCAATCATCAAGGGGGCCGATTGGATCCGGCGCAAACGTACCCCCCGGGACGCAGGCCGTCATGGCGGGCTTCTGCCTGCAGGCTTCAGCGCCGAACACTTGGGACCGAATGATTTTTATTACTGGGATGATTTTTGGGGTCTGGCCGGACTCAGATCGGCCGCACGCCTCTGCGGGTTATTTCATCCAGAAAAGGAGGGGACCTTTCAAGCTGAGGCAGAAGATTTCGAGAAGAGCATCTTCGATACCATTGAAAAGAATACCAGACCGGAAACCCGGGGGGCCATACCGGCATCACCCTACCGGCGAATGGACTCCGGCGCCATAGGATCTCTGGTGGCGGACTATCCGCTTCAGATCACTTCTGAGAATGACGAGAGGGTCACGAATACGGCCGATTTTCTCATGAGGCATTGTCTTCATGAAAAGGGTTTTTTTCAGGACATGATACATTCCGGGATTAATGTTTACCTCACCCTGGGCCTTGCCCAGACCCTGCTCAGGAGAGGGGATCTCCGCTACCGTTACCTGATCCAAAAGGCGGCTGAACTGGCCTCTTCCACGGGGCAATGGCCAGAGGCCGTTCATCCCATCACAGGCGGAGGCTGCATGGGAGACGGCCAGCATGGATGGGCGGCCGCGGAATGGGTGCAAATGATCAGGAATTTGTTTATCCGAGAGGAGAAAGCAGAAATTATTCTCGGCTCCGGTCTCTATCCGGAATGGCTTCGATCCCCGGAAGACCTGTTCTTCGGACCGACGCCGACACCCTATGGGGATGTCAGCGTGCGCATCTCCAAAAAGAAACATGGTCTGGTGCTTCACGGGGAGGCGCAATGGCGGACGGCCGCCCCCCGCATGGAGATTCGTATTCCCGGCTACAGAGACAAGGTGTGGCATTCTGTTGACCAACCCTGTGAAATCGAGCCTGCTGCGGACGCCTCCTGAGCCTCCTCTCTCGGTTGTTGAACACTCTGTTTTGGTGATAAAGAGGGCCGTTATCCTGTGAGACTGCAAAGGGGGCTTCCATGAATATCTCTATGTTTACAAACACGTATCTCCCACATGTGGGGGGTGTCGCCCGCTCGGTGGATTTTTTCGCGGAGGATCTCCGTAATCTTGGGCACAGGGTGTTCGTGATTGCGCCTACATTCCCCGAGGCGCCGGAAGGAGAAGACCCGAAAAAGGTCCAGCGGGTGCCGGCCATCCAGAACTTCAATGGGAGCGATTTCTCCGTCCGGATCGCCGTTCCTTTTGTATTGGCCGAACGCATCAAGGCGTTTCAGCCGGAGGTGATTCACAGCCATCACCCTTACCTTCTTGGGGATACCGCCCTTCGAACGGCCCGCCGTCATAATCTTCCCCTGGTCTTCACCCACCACACGCTCTACGAGAAATACACCCATTACGTTCCCATGGACTCGCAGGCCATGAAGAGATTCGTGATCAACCTCTCGACTGAGTATGCCAATCTCTGCACCCGCGTCGTGGCGCCCAGCCACAGCATCGCCGAACTGTTGCGGAAGCGCGGGGTGACCACGCCCATCGAAGAGATCCCCACCGGTGTGGACCTCGACTTTTTCAGGAACGGAAGGAAAGAGAGGTTCCTGACGGACAATGCCATTGAAGTCGAGGAACCGGTCATAGGGCATGTGGGAAGGCTGGCTCCTGAAAAAAACCTGGGGTATCTGGCCAACGCAGTGGCTGACTACCTGGGTCGAAACAAAGGCACATTTCTGGTGATCGGGGCGGGGCCCAGTGAGAAAGATATCCGGCGGCCCTTTCGAGAGCAGGGCGTGGAGCATAAACTGGTGATGGCGGGTAAACAATCCGGCCAGGCGCTCAGTGATGCCTATAACGCCATGGACCTCTTTGTCTTTGCATCCAAAACCGAGACCCAGGGCATGGTATTGCTGGAAGCCATGGCCGCAGGCCGGCCGGTCATCGCCCTGGATGCCTCGGGGTCCCGGGAGGTGGTTGAGGACGGGCACAATGGACGTCTCCTGGCCGGAGATGCCCCGGAGGAGACCTTTTGCAAGGCTATTGAAGCATTTTTCGAGCATCCTGGAACAGCCCGTCGCTGGAAAGAAGGCGCCCTTAGGACGGCGTCGGACTGCTCACGGGAGGTCATGGCGAAACGAATGCTCACATTATACCAAGCCACTCTGGAGACGCAACCGAAACCCGATCCCGCACCCAATGACCTCATCCCGTGGGATCGGGTGCTAAGGGGCTTGGAGGTCGAGTGGGACCTTATCGCCGAGAAGGCTGCCGCCTCCATTCAGGCGTTCACAGGCAAGGACCCTGTTTCCTCATAAATGATAGGTCGGTCGGCCGGAGAGAAGATCATCTTTGTCATGATTTTCATGAGGTTCATCGCAGGTCTCAGGTCCGCGAGCCGATTACCGTCGTTAACAGAGGGAATAGGGCTTTCACCCCATATGAATAGCTATCTCACCGTAATATGGTCAACACAGATGGTCCGCATTTTATTGCAGCTCTTGGGCAGAGACCCCCAGGGCGTCCAGAACGCTTCCGGGACTTAGGTAAAACCTGTTTGGTTGCGGCTGTCAGGCCGCCTTGGGAGGAGATGTCCATCCCAATAATCGATCGCGCGTGAATCTTGAAAGCCTGAACTGTATTGGATTGAGAATCAGGGGAGAACGCATCATGCCTGAACTTCCGGATGTGGAGATTTTCAAGCAGTATCTATCATCCACTGCACTTCACAAAAAGATCCGATCCGTCGATATACACAGCGCGGAGCTGTTGAAGGGGATAACCGCTCAGAAGTTGAAAAAAACCCTGAAAGGCGAGCGCTTCATATCGACCCGACGACACGGCAAGTATCTTTTCGTGGAAATGGCGGAGAGCAAAAAATGGCTGGTCCTCCATTTCGGCATGACAGGCTTTCTCAAGTATTTCAAGAACACCGCCCGGGAACCGGCGCACGAAAGGCTCCTCATCCATTTTTCCAACGGCTATCGGCTGGCGTATGACTGTCAGAGAAAACTGGGAGAGATTGCGCTTACTGATGCCCCGGAAGTGTTTATCCAAGAAAAGGAATTAGGGCCGGATGCCCTTGAACCGGGCTTCAATGTGGATCGGTTTAAAGAGACCTTGAAAAAGACCCGTGCAATGATAAAATCCGCCCTGATGAACCAGAAATTCATCGCCGGGATCGGCAATGTGTATTCTGATGAGATTCTTTTCCAGGCAGGCATACATCCCGAGACCCGGAGCAGTGAACTGGATGAAGATGATCTTACGACGTTGTACTCGCAGATGAAACGTGTCCTCAGGACTGCCATAGACGCCCGGGCAGATCCCGATCACCTCCCCTCCACCTTCATCATACCCCATCGATACGGCGACGGCACCTGCCCGAAATGCGATGGTAAAATCGAAAACAGCAAAATTGGCGGGCGGACCGCTTACTATTGTCCACGCTGCCAGAAGGGCTGATTCACTACCATCTCTTCCTTTAAATCCGGCATTCCTCCGGATCGCACTTGGAACCATGAGCATAGGTGTAGGTCCGTTCCTTCGCCCCCAACTGGAGGACCTGCTCCGATCGGCTGCCGTAACGATAAATAGCTATGCCTTTCAACCCCAACATCCAGGCCCTGCGGTACGCATTGGAGACGTCCGACGGCGTCGCATCCTCGGGTATATTGACGGTTTTGGAGACGGAGTTGTCCACATGGCGTTGAAAGGCGGCCTGTATTGCCAGATGTCGTTCAATTGGAATTTCCAGGGCCGTCATGAAAATGTGTTTCATGTCTTCCGGGACACCTTTCACTTCCTTAAGCGTTCCCTTTTCCATAATCTGTTCCACCAGGTGCTCCGTATTCAGATGGTTTTTGTCGGCATACTTCCTGAACAGGGGGTTGACTTCTTGGAGATCATCATTTTCCAGAACATTCACGCGCCGGTAGGCAAGGGCAAAAAGAGGCTCGATGCTAGGCGTGGTATCGGCAATAATTCCGATGGTGCCGGTGGGGGCGATGGCGGTACGAGTTGCATTGCGGACGGAAATCCCCTTTTCGTCATGAACACTCCCTTTCCAGTTGGGATAATGCCCCCTCTCGGCTGCAAGTTCTTTTGAGGTCCGCAACGCTTCTTTATTGACATGTTGCATAATATATGATGCAGTCTCTTCGGCCTCCTCTGAGGCATAAGAAATCCCCATGCGGATGAGCATTTCGCTGAAACCCATGACGCCCAATCCTATTTTTCGGTTTCCCTTTGTGGCGGTTTCGATTTCCCGAACAGGATAGCGATTAACGGAAATGACATTATCCAAAAAACGGACTCCTTGGCGGACCGTAGAAAGGAGTTTGTCCATATTAATTCTTTTGCCGTTGTCTTTTAGCATGTGGGAGAGATTAATAGATCCCAGGTTACATGATTCATAACCCAGGAGCGGTATTTCGCCACAGGGATTGGTGGCCTCGATGTACCCGACATGGGGTGTCGGATTGGCCTGATTGACCGTGTCCATAAACAGGAGACCTGGGTCCCCTGTTTGCCAGGCCGCCTGAACGATCTCTTGAAACACATCGGCAGCCTTTATCCGTGCCGTCACATGTCCGTCGGCTGGATGTACCAGATCATACGAATCGTCTTCCATGACGGCATTCATAAACGAATGGGTCACTGCCACGGATAGATTGAAATTCCGCAAAATCTGGCCATCCTCTTTGGCCCGGATGAAATCCAGGATATCCGGATGATCCACACGCAACACACCCATATTGGCGCCCCGACGTTTCCCGCCCTGCTTAATATAGGTGGTCGTACAGTCGAATATCTTCATGAAAGAAACAGGGCCAGAGGCCTCTCCCCCTGTTGAAACGATGGGATCGGAGGCGGGCCGCAGTTTTGAAAACGAGAAGCCGGCTCCCCCACCGCTGCGCTGAACCAGGGCCATCTGTTTCAGGGCATTGAATATTCCTTCCATGGTGTCCTCCACCGGAATGACGAAACAGGCACTTAGCTGCCCCATGGACGTGCCCGCGTTCATCAGGGTGGGGCTGTTGGGCAGGAAATCCAGTGAGGTCAGCATCTGGAGAAAGATCTCCTGCCATCGCTCGGCGTCAGCGGAGGTTCCGATGATAAGTTCGGCCTGGGCAATATGGCGGGCAACTCGACGGAAAAGCTCGGCAGGGGTTTCGACGATGTTCAAGTTCCGATCCCGCATGAGATATCTTGCTCTCAACACAGCCTGGGCGTTATCTGACAGTTCAAGATGTGTCATCTTTCGGACCCTCTCCTCAGTACCGTTGTAAGCATCAATACGGACGGGAGTCAGAGGTGAGATGTCAGCATGCGACCTGCTGTGTATTCTGTGAACACCATCTCACATTTCCCCTTTCAGCATATTCATGACTCGGTAACTGTTGCATTCATGTCTTTCCCTCCCGAGGTCATAGGTGTTACCGGGGAACATTAGCAAGACCAGTTTCATTCTATACAATAGGCTGACTCACTAAGAGAATAGGGCCTTGAAGGTATTTTTTCAAGGGAGCATCACCTCATTTTATATTTGGGCCTGCATATACCGAACGATCGGAATACAAATACAACGTTGACCCCATGGATAATTCCGGGATGGTTTTTCTATAATATAGAGATACGCTGCAAATCAATGGATGGATTATAGGCTTGAAGTCGCCTTGGGAGGACATGTTCATCCCAATAATCGATCGAGCGTGAATCTTGAAACCCGGAACTGTATTGGATTGAGAATCAGGGGAGAACGCATCATGCCTGAACTTCCGGATGTGGAGATTTTCAAGCAGTATCTATCATCCATTGCACTTCACAAAAAGATCCGATCCGTCGATATACACAGCGCGGAGATGTTGAAGGGGGTAACCGCTCAGAAGTTGAAAAGGATAATTCGCTTGTTTTGGTATAGCAATGAAGAGGGCATCATCTGCCGGAGAATGAGATATGGGAGTTTCGAAACATGCCTTGAATGGATCCCGATTCGCTGAAGGACCGAAAAATGCCAGGGTCATGCTGGTGGGACAGAATCCGGGGAGAGAAGAGGTAAAGCAGGGTCGACCCTTTGTGGGAATGGCGGGCAAATACCTTAATCGCGTGCTCAAGGAAAAGGGAATTGATCGGAAGCAACTATACCTGACGTGCGTTGTCAAGGAACCCACACCGAAAAACAGAAAGCCTGCTTCAGATGAAATCAATCGCTGGATGCCCGATCTGGTGCGGGAAATCAAGGAAATCGATCCATGGATTATGGTCCTCATGGGGAGAGTGGCCTGGAACACCCCACGGTCGGAAAAGATCGAATACGTGGAAACTTACCATCCTGCCGCAGCCATGCGGTTTCCAAAGGTGAGACAGAAGTTCGAGAAGGATATCGAAACCCTCAGCCGAATCATGCAGCGGAGGGGTCTATCGGTTATGGAACAGATACCTCATGTTCCCGGTTAAGCGCCAAGGGGTATCCTCCATCGGGATAGGGATAATCGATCCGGGTCTCTTGGCATGTCAAGACGGGTCTCTTGGGGACCCGCGATCAACCAGCATGTCCAGGACCTCTTGTTCGCTCAGATCATACCAATCTTGATAGGCCTCGGCCACGGCAAAGGTGGCCGTGGTTCTGATATTGGCACAGTAGATCTTATTCACTTCCGGTCGGATGCGATCTACGGTACGTTGGGGGGCCGTGGGCACCGCCACAATCGTTTCACGCGGGTTTGCTTTTTTTGCCATTGCGATGGAGGCCAGCATGGTAAATCCGGAGGCCAGCCCGTCATCTACCAGGATGACCCTTTTCCCTGAAAGATCGGGAAAGGGACGTCCTTTTCGGAACAGGAGGTTTCGCTTTTCGAGCTCTGCGCCCACCCGTTCTTTTTCAGCGTCAATCTGCCCCGGGCGTAATCGGAGTTCCGACAGAAGCCGTTCATTATAGAAGACCGTGCCATTCAGCATCATCGCACCGAAACCGGCCTCGGGATTGCCGGGAATCTGCAACTTCCGCACAATCATCAAATCAAAGGGGAGACCCAATATCTCCTTCACCCTTAGCCCCACCGGGACGCCTCCGGAAGGAATCGCCAGAACCATGCCTTCCTCGATATGCTCGTACTCCGGCTGCAGCATCAGGCCAAGGGTCCTCCCGGCCTCAGAACGATCCGCAAATATGAACGACTGGTTGCGAAACTGATCCAGTTGATGGATTTCTCCATTCATTTCCTTTCCTCCTTTGTCAGCCGAGTAATTTTCTAACGCGGATACCCGCAACCAATCCCGCCAGGCGGGACTCACACCCCGTACCATTTTCCGAAGCTACCCTGTGTAAATACGCTGCGCTGTCCTTCGGAATTGAACAGGGCAGGCGGGGTAAACAAAGACAAAACACATAAAGGGGTTTTTCCCGGGACCCTTCTTCCAGGATCAAAGCAAAACAATATCCTTTTCGTGTCTCGGTTCAACAAGATTTTTTCCATTCTATATTCATCGCTCCTGTTCAGAAATAGGGTGATAAAGGTATTTATGGGGAATCCCTCTTTCCTGTACAGGGCCGGTTGGAGTACTGCAGGTCTGAAATCCAAATACATCATCGACCCTATGGAACTCTTTGAGTTCTTTGCGGTACACAGGGAAGACACAGCCCAGTGTCTTTGTTGGAACGGCCGAAAGAGGACCGTCTCATGGCCCATTCACCATCCTTGCCTGTGAAAACGTCCTTGATCGTGTTGACTACAGTATCCCTATAATTTTCATCTGGATTTGGAATGGCCTCAACATGGGCAAGCCTATACTAGAAGAAGGAAAAAACTGCTGGCGTATACGGAATGCCGGACGGGCGGCCTTCCTTGTGGACGGGGCATCGTATTTCGAAGCCTTTGCATCCGCCCTGGATCAGGCCGAAAAAACGATCTACATTGCCGGGTGGGACATAGACAGCCGGATTCCTCTTTTGAGACGCGAGAACGCGCCTGACCGTCCACTCAGCCTGAAAGAGCATATCAAGAGAAAGGTCTCATCCACTCCTCATCTTCAGGCATACCTCCTCTACTGGGATTTTGCCATGATTTATGCCCTTGAACGGGAATGGCTGCCTGCGTTCAAACTGGGATGGAACACCGACCGACGTATCCACTTTTTCATGGACGACGAACATCCCACCGGGGCCTCCCAACATCAGAAGATCGTTGTCATCGACGATCAGGTGGCTTTTGCCGGGGGCATGGATCTAACCGGACACCGGTGGGATACCCCTGAACACCGCATAAAGGACCCTCGACGTACAAGCCCGTACAATAAGTCGTATGAGCCCTTTCATGACATACAGATGATCGTGGACGGGGATGCAGCCGCCACTCTGGGAGATCTGTTTCGGGATCGCTGGCAGCGTGCCACGGGAAAACGTCTTGCGCACGTTGAAGCTGAAGGCCCCATCCCCTGGCCCTCCGGGATCGAACCGGACATGACACATGTTTCGGTTGCCGTCGCCAGAACCATGCCCGGTTTTAAGGGGAGGCAGGAAGTCCGGGAGGTGGAGACATTATACAAAGACGCCATCGATTTCTCTGAAAACTATATATACATTGAAAATCAATATCTTACATCTTCTATTGTGGCGGAGGCCTTTGTGAGGAGCCTTGAGCAAGAGCAGGGGCCGGAGATCGTGCTCGTTCTCCCCAAGGAGAGCAGCGGATGGCTGGAGAAGAGCGCCATGGACGCCATTCGGGCCAGGATATTAAAACGATTGTCTGAGACGGACCACTTTGGAAGGATGAGGATCCTTTACCCTGTCCTGGAAGACGGGCGGACACCCCTGTTTGTTCATGCCAAGGTCATGATCTCGGATGATCGATTTGTGCGGGTCGGCTCTGCAAATCTGAGCAATCGATCCATGGGCCTCGATTCGGAATGCGATGTGGCCATTGAGGTCGCAAGCGGCGACAAGATAGAAAATGGACCCGTCCTGCTTCGAAACCGGCTGCTGGCCGAACACCTGGGAACAACCTCTGAAAAAGTGTCCGCAGCGATCAAAAAGGAGAGGTCCCTGATAAAGGCGATTGAATCGCTGGTGGGTGAGGGGCGTACGCTGAAACCGATGGATATGCACCAGGATATCCCGTTTGACGGGACCGCCCTGGTTCGGGATATATCCCTCATCGATCCGGAAAGACCTGCGCAGATGGATCAGATGATTGATCGATTCGTAGATGATGAAAAGTCCGAATCCCGAAAACGCCCCCTGTTAAAGGCGGCCGCCTCATTGGTGATCCTCCTGGGAATGGCCGCGGCCTGGCGCTGGACCCCGCTCTCTGAGTGGATCGATTTACAAAACATGGCGTCCTGGGCCCAATCCCTTAAAGGAAGTGCTTTTTTAGGTGTGGGTATCGTGGGTGCCTACATTGTGGGGGGCCTCGTGATGGTGCCTGTTACCCTTTTGGTCGGGGCAACCGCCATGATCTTTCCACCGCTGAAAGCAGGTCTTTACGCCCTCTCAGGCTGTCTTTGCAGCGCGGTGGTGACATATGCCATCGGCGCCCGCCTTGGAAAGCGACTCATTCACAGAATAGCGGGGCGAAGGATCAACCGGTTGGACAAGATATTGGGCAAGCAGGGTCTGCTTGCCGTGGCTATCGTGCGCAATCTGCCCGTGGCCCCATTTACCGTTGTAAACCTGGTCGCGGGCGCATCAGGGATCCGTTTTAGAGATTATGTGGCGGGCACCGCACTGGGCATGGCCCCCGGCATCCTCGCCATCTCCGTATTCGCCGATCGTTTGATCCATACGGTAAAAGACCCGGAATGGGGGAACATCGCCTTGACCGTCGGTCTGGCGATTATTCTGGGCATCGGAATCTGGTGGGCGAAGAAAAGGATCTCGCGGGAAAAAGGGAATTGATATTGTGTCGGAATACAGGGTTTCCTTCGCAGGAAGATCAGGAAGTATAAAAAGGGCGATACAATTCCTTTTTTTGATACAGCGAAAGGACAGAACACTTTTCCTGACCCTTAAGGTCTCCGAATAGGCCGCGTCACAGCGGTTTCAGAAAGTGGAATCCGTCACATTTCGGCGGAAGGCGGTTACTCTCTGTTTTGGCGGAAAGGCAGCCTGACGATAAAGGTGCTCCCCTTATCCGGTGTGCTTTCTGCGGTAATATTACCCCCGTGCCTGTCCACGATCTTACGGCATATGGCAAGCCCGATCCCCACGCCGTCGTAGGCGCTCCGGCCATGCAGGCGCTGAAAGGCGATAAAGATCCGGTCCAGGTGGGTTTCTCTGAAGCCGATGCCGTTGTCCTGCACCCTGATTTCGCACAGGGTATTGTGGGAGGGGGCTTTGGCATCATCAGCGCCTGATGTAAAAGGGGTCGGCGCCCATATCCTGATGACCGGGATGGTTTCTTTCTTCTGGAACTTGAGGCTGTTTGAAATGAGATTCTGCATGAGTTGGAGCATCTGGTGAGGATCGGCTTCAATGCCTGGCAGAGCATTTACCTCTATTCGGGCATTTTTCTGAGTGATGACGGCATCCAGATTGGAAAGGGCGTCTTTTGTGATTGCCGTCAGATCCACCCGTTGGAAAGGCCGCGCCTTTGTGGTGATTCGTGAATAGGTGAGCAGGGACTCGATGAGTGTCCTCATCCGTGTCGCTGCCCTCACCATCCGTTCGAGTGAGTCTTCGGCATCGGGAGGGAGGGCGTCAGTGAGCTGGCTCTTGAGAAGTTCGCCAAAGGTCTGGATTTTGCGAAGCGGCTCTTGAAGATCGTGAGAGGCGACATAGGCGAATTCTTCCAGTTCCCTATTGCTGCGCTCCAACTCTTTGATGTAGACGTTCATTCTCTCTTCAGCCTCTTTTCGTTCGGTCACATCCACCAGGGTGAGGATGAGGGATGTCACCGTATCCTGAGGTCCCTTTATGGGGAGGAGACTCCAATCCCAGTAGGTAACGCCTGGATCGGCCTGGTCACGGTATACAAAAGGTTTTGCAAAGGCATGGTAGGGTTTTCCCGTTTCCACCACCCTTTGAAAAATATCCTGTTTTTCCTTGTGGGGATAAAGTTGAAAGTGATTCTTGCCTATAAAGAATTCAGGGGATTTTCCCGACATATCTGCGTAGGCCTTGTTCACTTTCAGGAAATTAAGATCGCGGTCCAGATATGCTACCAGAAAATGAATATTAGTGAAAATAGCTTCAAGTATGTCATCATTGATACAGGGAAGTGCTTCTTTGGTCTGGAATTCTTTCATTCTGTGGTCCTCAGGGGAGCAGCCGGTTTCTGTGCCGTCCAGCGCCATCGGCGATTTCCAAATGGTACAGACTCGAGAGGAACGGCCGCCTGCGGTCGATCCGACAGAACTCTATCTCATGAATATAAAAAAATCAAGAGACCTTCCATATCTACAAAGTTGAAATCTTTCCCTCCATTTACATCAAAGATGAGTGCAAGTCGATTCAACAATAGGGGCTTCACCCCATTGATATGTTAACGCCATTGGGTATCATAAAAATGTATCTATATGATAATGATAACAAATTAGAAAAGCGGAGGTGTGTATGACCGAAAATAAAAAGTGTCGCTGGGTTGGAAGTGGGCTCTTGGTGATCGTATTGATCCTGAGCCTGTATTCGATGGCATCGGGTGCCTTGTTCATCGAACAGGGGGAGCGCAACGGCGTGGCCTATGCCACCGGGGGGATCGGTCTCGAAGAACGTGAGGCCATGGAAAAGATGGCGGGCAATTACAGCCTCAAGGTCGAGCTGGCAGCGACATCCGGGAGCTATCTTGCAGACATCAAGGTGTGCATCACGGATATGGGTGGGAAGAAAGTTTTTGAATACAGCACCTCCGATCCCTGGTTGTACGTGGACCTTGCCGCAGGCACTTACAAGATCACTGCATCCTTTAAGCAGGAATCCAGGATGCAGGAGGTGAAGGTGGATACCGGCCTGAAAACCGTCATGTTCCACTGGAAGCGGTAAGGAACTGAGATATAAGAGTTCACAGAGACTTATCGAATAAAGATCCTGCTAATAAAGACCGATGCATACATCCGGCGCCAGGAGGATGATTGCGCCGGACTGATACAAAGTGAGGTGTTTCATGTCAAAAAAAGATCAGAATTTGAAGATGATCAAGGAGTATTTGGACGATGAATTCCCCGGGCTGGAAATCGTCTCCATGGACATCAAAGGGTTGATGCCGGACCGCCCTAATCAATTTTTTTACGGATTTAAGGTGGGGAAAACGTACTTTCTGGCCGTGATACGGGCTATGGTGGAGGAGGAGACGGTCTATCCGGTCCTGGAGGGAAAGAATATTGCCGAACAGATGAGAAACCATCCCCTGGCGTATGTGGTGATGGAAAAGGGCTCCTTCGGTAAAGGGGTCGAGGTGAATATAAAGGCGGTCGCGACCTGAGGAGAGCGCCTCTGCATATCCGGTGCCCAAATGCGAGGGGAGGAAGATGCGGAAGTTTTTCATCACCAATAGGGTCTGGACCTCATTGTAAAGGCTTTGAGCATATGGTCTAATTAAATTCCGGAAATCACAATGAAGCCCCGGAAGACTGTTGTTTCGGATCCGGGCATTACAACGGCGAAAGCCCCAAATCACAAATGAAAGGAGAATTATTATGGCAGGCGAAACCGATCCGTTGGTATGGGTAAAGGACAATGCAGGCAACCGATTTTTCTGCAGCCTGGGAGCGCTTCGAGATGCGAATTCGGTGAGTGAAGAGGAAAAGGCCAGATGCGTAGACGATGCATCGCGGCTGATGAATCCCAAAAGTGTTCCGGGGGAAGGGAAAATCAAATTCTCCAGATCGGAAAGTACGGCGTAGTCCGGTTTTTCCGTTTTCCGCGCAAAAAAAGCCCGACACCGGATACCTGTGCCGGGCTTTCCTTTTGCAGCTGTTAAGAATATGAAACGGACGCAGCGCGCGTAAGGTTTCGGATGAGTCTTAATCATCCGGCGTGCGAATCCCGGATTATGGACCGGAATATCGAAAGGACGAGAGAGATGCTCGACCGCCCCATGTTTTCAACACAGGAAAGGTTAAAGGAGTCCAGTCCATGAGATTGCATGAGGTCCTGGAAAAAATTGCCCGTAGCGTGAGATACCATATCCTTGTCTCCACGAGCCGCGCCGGTTCCGGTCATCCGACGTCAAGCCTCTCTGCTGCCGACCTTATGGTCGGCCTCATGTTCGGAGGGAATTTCCGGTACGACATCGGCAGACCCGATCATCCGAATAATGACCGGCTGGTGTTCTCCAAGGGACATGCTTCTCCTCTTCTCTACGCCCTGTGGGTGGTCGCAGGGGCGCGGCCCCAAGAGGAGTTGCTCACCTACCGGGCGTTCGGAAGTCTCCTGGAGGGGCATCCCACTCCCCGTTTTCCCCATGTGGATGCGGCCACCGGTTCCCTGGGCCAGGGTCTGTCCATAGGATTGGGGATGGCCTTGAACGCCAGGTTCCTGGATCGGCTCCCCTACCGGACATTCGTTCTCATCGGCGACAGCGAGATGGCCGAAGGCTCCCAGTGGGAAGCCCTGCAGATTGCCGCCCACTACGGACTGGACAACCTCATCGGCATCCTGGATGTGAACAGGCTGGGACAGCGGGGCGAGACCCTGTACGGTCATGACATGGCGGCCTACACAGAGAGGATCTCCGCGTTCGGCTGGGAGACCATTGCCATCGACGGACACTCATTTTCCGAAATCGTGGAGGGGTATCAGGCGTCTTTGGCGGTCTCGGGCAAACCGGTGATGCTCATCGCCAGGACCCTTAAGGGAAAAGGCGTCTCCTTCCTTGAAGACAAAGAAGGGTGGCACGGGAAGGCCCTCGAAAAGAAGGATCTGGACCTGGCATTGAAGGAGTTGGGAGACGTTGATACATCTGTTCGCGGTGAGCTCATCCCGCCCGAAGACCTCGTGCCCGACATTCCGGCGACCGGGGAGATCGAGGTATTGGAGTACCCTGTGGATGTGCCCGTCGCCACCAGGGCGGCTTATGGGAATGCCCTGGCACGGGTGTACCCGCGGTATCCGGAAATCGTATGCCTGGACGGAGAGGTGAGCAATTCCACCATGTCGGCCACCTTCAAGGAACACTATTCAAAGCGATTTTTCGAGATGTACGTGGCGGAACAGAATATGGTGGGCGCGGCCCTCGGACTGGCCGTAAGGGGAAGGATGCCCTTTGTATCCACGTTCGCCGCCTTTTTCACCCGGGCATTCGATCAGATCCGCATGAGCCGGTATTCCGACGCCCATATCATTTTCGTGGGTTCCCACGCCGGGGTGTCCATCGGACCGGATGGCCCCTCCCAGATGGGTCTTGAAGATCTGGCCATGTTCCGGACGCTTCCGGACGCAGCTGTTTTATATCCGTCTGATGCGGTTTCCACCGAACGACTGGTGGAAGCGGCCGCACAATACAAGGGAATCGCCTATCTCCGGACCACCCGGAGCAAGACCCCGATCCTTTATAATTCGGAAGACACCTTCCCCATCGGCGGCAGCAAGGTCCTCCGTCGGACCGGGCGGGATGCGGTAACGGTGGCGGCCGCCGGGATTACGCTCCACGAGGCACTGGCCGCAGCCGATCATCTTGTGAAGGAAGGGATCGCCGTCCGGGTGATCGATCTGTACAGCGTTCACCCCCTGGACAGGGAGACCTTGTTGAGGGCGCAAAAGGAGACGGCCGCCATCGTGACCGTGGAGGATCATTATGCCGCAGGGGGACTGGGCGAGGCGGTGGCAGCGGTCCTTCCCAATGCCACGGTCCACATCATGGCGGTGCGCAAGAAACCGCGGAGCGGCACCCCCGAGGAACTCCTCGACGACCAGGGAATTTCCCGGAAGTCGATTGCAGCCGAAATAAGGGAGATTATGTCATGCCAAGCATCCTGATCACCGGAAGCAACCGGGGCCTGGGCCTGGAATGGGCCCGTCAGTACGCACGGGAAGGCTGGCGCGTGTTCGCCACCTGCCGGCATCCCAGCGAGGCAAAGTCCCTCGGCGAACTGGCGGAAACATATGCCGGCCTCAGCATTCACCGTCTGGATGTCACGGTGGTGGAAGACATCCGGGGGCTTTTCTGGGAACTGGAGAAAGAACCGGTGGACATCCTGCTGGGAAATGCAGGCGTCTACCTGGATAAAAATATCGCTGAATTCGGATCGCTCTGCTATCACGACTGGATACGCACCCTGGAAATCAATACCATGGGGACCATCCGGGTGGCTGAGCTTTTCATAGAAAACATCGCCCGAAGCCAGAGACGCCTCATTGTGGCCGTGAGCAGTCATATGGGGAGCATCGCCGATATCCAGGATCCGGGGAGCTACTACTACCGCTCCAGCAAAGCGGCGCTCAACGCTGCCATGCAGGGGCTCGCCGTCAAATTGAAACCCCGGGGCATCGGCGTGCTCCTGCTCCATCCCGGCGGGGTAAAGACCCGGATGGGTCCTCCCTTCGGTATATCGGCCGAAGAAAGCGTAACCGGGATGCGCCGCATTGTAGAGGGATTCCGTTTGGAAGAGGGCACCGGCCGGTTTGTCAAGTATGACCTGACCCCCATGCCCTGGTGATGGGTCCGACATATCAGAATCTTTGATGGTGACTTCTCTGCATCCTGCGGAGAGGTTGGCGCCATATCGGTAAGCGCTCAAAAATTGCCATGGTTTTCACCAATACCTTTTGGGTTGCGGCTGTCAGGCCGCCTCGGGAGAGATAACCGATGCGTCTGTCTGCCCAGGACGGTGCTTTGGCTGAGGAAAGGAGGACCTGATGAAGATCGGCATCGTGGGAAGTGGATTTGTGGGATCGACCGCGGCATATGCCTTGATTGTTGCAGGCATTGGAAGGGAGATTGTCCTGGTGGACAAGGACCCCAAGCGGGCCCATGCAGAGGCCAATGACCTTCGTCATGCCGTGCCCTTTGCTCACCCCTTGACGGTGCACGACGGAGGGTACGAGGATCTTCAGGACAGCCGGGTGGTCATTGTGGCGGCCGGTGTTTCCCAAAAGCCTGGAGAGAGTCGTCTCGACCTTCTCAAAAGAAATGCGGAGGTGTTCCGGCAGGTGATTCCTGCAGTGGTGACAAACGCACCCGAGGCAATCATCGTTGTTGCCACCAATCCGCTGGACATTATGACCTATTTGGCCGCTTACTTCGCCTCTGAAAATGGCGTGCCGGCCAGCCGGGTACTCGGTTCGGGGACGATGTTGGATACGGCCCGGTTCCGGTCCCTCCTTGGGAGACATGTAGGGGTGGATGCCCATCACATCCACGGCTATGTCATCGGCGAGCACGGAGATTCTGAGGTGCTTACCTGGTCCCTGGTGACGGTGGGTTCCATGCATCTGGATGAGTTCTGCCGGCAGCAAGGCCTGCGAGTCGACGACGAAATAAGGGGAAGAATCACTGATGATGTGCGAAACGCCGCCTACACCATCATCGAGGGGAAAGGCGCGACCTACTATGGTGTGGGAAGCGCCCTGGCAAAAATTGCAGACGTGATCCTTCACGATCAGCGATCCCTATTGACCGTCTCCACGCCCTGCGCCGGATCAGAAGGAATTTCCGATGTCTCCATCTCTCTCCCTCGGGTGGTAGGCGGCCAAGGCGTCCTGTATACGCTGAATCCTCCACTGGACAATCGGGAAACCGATGCGCTCAGGCACAGCACCGGGATTATTCGGGAGGCGATCGCATCACTTCAGGACTTCCTGTAACAGCTCCCGCTTTCATCCGGCAAGCAGCAGGTCCGGCATTTCCATTTTTGCAGTCGGCCTGTTTTCTTGCATGATTTCTGCCGGGACAGGCACTTTATTTCTCTGAAACATGAGCAGGAGAAACCGCATGAAGGAAAAGGAAGAGATTTTGAAGACATTGGCCGATGCCATCGGCGAAGAAGGATGTGGGATATCTTGCGAAGAGGCCGATATCTTCAGGGATGAAGATGGATGGAAGATTTTTCTGGAGGGGTTTATGGAACCCTGGCCCCTCGGCAAGACAGTTGAGGAAGCCAAAGTACGGATACGGGAATATGCTTCCCAGGGCTTCGGACTGGCCTAGCCTGTTTCAAGAAGATCCTTGGGATCGGGAGAACGCTATCCATCCACTGCGGCCTTTCGCTTCCAGTAGGGATTCGTCAGGTCTTCAAAAATGGCGATGGCCGCCTCTGATCCCTGTCCGGCCGCAGTGACGATCTGTTTGTAACCGCCTTCAACATCGCCGGCCGCGTAAATGCCGGGGATACTGGTGCGGTGTCTCTCATCATGTTTGATATAGCCCTCGGGCGTCAGCTCAACGCCGATTTTTTTTGCGAGTTCCACGGCTGGTTCGTACCCGATAGCAACAAAGACCCCATCCACGGGCATGATCTCCGTCTTCCGGGTAAGGGTATTGAAGAGTACCACCTCCCGAACCTTGGCCTTTCCCCGGATCTCCTTCACTTCAGTATCGAAAATTACCGGGATGTTATCCGCATAGAGACTCTTGACGAGGTGTTCTTGCGCCCGCAAGGTGCCTCGTCGATGAATCAATGTCACATCTACACCGATGTGATGGAGGTTCAACGCCTCGGTTACCGCGCTATTGCCCCCGCCGAGGATGATCGCCTTCTTTCCTTTAAATAGAGGGCCGTCGCAGGTACTGCAATAGCTTACCCCCCGTCCGGAGAGCCTTGACTCTCCGGTCACGTTCAGGTGGCGGTGGACGGCGCCGGTGGCAAGCAGCAGGGCCTTGGCGGTAAAGCGCCTTCGGGTGGTGAGGACCTCCATCGGATCTCCGGGACGGATATCCACCACCTCTTCGTTAGGAAAGATATTCACATACTCGAGGGCGTGGTTGACCATGATATCCACCAGTGTTTTCCCGCCCACCTGGTTGAATCCCGGATAATTCTCGATTATCGGCGTGGTGGCCACCTGACCGCCCAGGGCTTCCCGCTCGATAATCACTGATTGAAGACCGCTTCGGGCCGTATAGATTCCTGCGGTTAACCCTGCCGGACCGCCGCCCACAATCACGACTTCAGTTTGAACCTCTTCGGCATCGCTCTCTGGAATGAAAACAGTCTGTTGCTCCAACCTTTGGAGCGACAGCATAAAGAGCTCTTCGGGCTGCGTCCCCGGGGCGATCAAGATGTCGTTTGCGAAAACCTGCGGTACACTGAATGCCGCATACTGATCCGCCAATTCCGGGTTTACCTGGATGTCGATAATTTCAAGAGAGATCAGGCCGGGCTTCTCAATTGCCGCTTTTAAACCATTGACCGCCTGCTGGGGGCAGTAAGGGCAGGAAGAACTCACAAAAATCTTCATATCCCTGGGCGTATCAATCTTTTCCAGCACCTGCCGGGAGTCCTCTGTAAGCATGGTATCCCGATAGCCCATCATGATGAGGGCCTCTATGAAGGTCCTCGCCTCCTCACCAACAGGCGCCCCCAGCCATCGCACCCGATAATGCTCCGGATCAAAGAGAAGGGTCGGAGCATGTGTGATAGCGTACTTTTTGGCCAGCTTATGTTTCAGGTCGAATTCCAGCAGGCTGATCTTGGGGGTAATTTCCCGGATCGAGCGGATCAGGTGTCTTACCGCGTCACCGAAAATGTCGTTACGAGATCTCTGTGTAAACAGGACCAAGGGCACTTCGTGCGGCATTTTTCTGAAAACCTCGATGAGTTGGGTATGGGCCTGTTCCTCTAGGACATTCTGCGTGTCTTTTTCTGTCTGTGTCTGTTTTGTCATAGCGTTCCCCCTTTGATCTGCGCCCGCGGGTTTCCGTTCACTGTGTCTAAAATATAGACGCCACCGCGGTTCGGGTCAATAGATGAGGTCTCCTCAGCCGATGAATACAGGATCGGCCCTATTCCTTTGAAGGGGCTATCTCCCTATTTTATAAGAAAGAAAATTAAAAGGAACACTCCAATCAGCCCGCGGTTGCAGCCTCCGGAGGAGGCGCAATCGTCTATTTTCAATTATCATATCGGGCCAGATACGCGGATTACGGCGCAGCCATCAAACAGGATCAATCTTTTTGACATCTTTAAAAGGGAGGTAATCAAATGAGAACCAAAAGTATGGTCGCACTCCTTATATTAGGAGGGATACTGGGAATCGTTGCAGCATTGTGGAGCAATACCGGATCTGGACTGGGAGCGGTCCGGATGGGGGAAGAGGGCATGTCCCCGGGCACACGAGAGACCATCATGATCCTGGGGTTGATCGGAGGGATCGGAGCCCTTCTTGCCGGATTCACCGTAAAAATCCTCCCCCGGAAGATATTGGGCGTGGCGTCGCTGGTGTTCGGGGCCTTGTTGGTGCCCTCCCTTTTTCAGGGAAACGTCCTGTCTATTGCGTCTATCCTTCTCCTTGTGGTCGTGGGGATCACCCTCCTGGCCAGGCCGATTCAGGAAACCCAAAGCCACACCGCGGGTTAATGACCTGAAGGGAGGCACCGGCCTACGGTCAAGACCCGTCACGCAGGTCCCAGGCTGCGGAAGAACAAGACAAGCGCGAACTGAGAAGGAGGATATGTATGAAGACCGGCGGCGTTGTTCAAGAGATTGCAGGACTGTACCGGATTATGGCCATGAATGTGCTCCGTCGGACCCCGGGGGTTTTCTTTGATACGGTGCCGCTGGATCTGATCCCTCGGATTGATGCAGTGGACCGGGTTATCCATGACAAAGGCGCGCGATCCCCTGGTCCGGTGGATCAAGAGGCCGCCCCCTGGTATATGCATCCCCAGCAAGACGACAACCTGGTCGTGCTTCATGGAACACGGCAAGTGGAACTTTACACCCCTGATTACGGCAAGGTCGAGGTGTTCAGCCTGGAGGCGAACCGGATCCAGCAAGGGGGAAACGTCTTGTTTGAGGGACCGGTTATGCTTGGCTGGCCTCGCCGGGTTTTCCATCGCATCAAAAGCGACGAACAGGCCGGGTCGGCTTCCATCAATTTCGCGGTCCATTACGACGGTTTCGACGTTCGAACAAACTTCAATATCTATGCCCTGAATACGGAAACCGGCTCTGCCCGGGTTATCCGTCAAGGACATCTGGACCAACCGGCGTGATGAGGACGACTCTTGGGAATCCTCGAATGATGAGCTAAGGGGGTCTGAATTGAAAAATATTTCCATCCGGGTTTTCGGCTACAGGACATGGGCTTCAACATACGGCGTAGACCCCATTTACGACGATGCATCACCGGATTATGGTCTTTGCAGATAGGGCCGGTACGGCGATACACATGAAAATTCAAAAAAGGAGGAGAAGACCATGGAACGATCACTGAGCAGTTCAAGGAGACCCTGGTGGATGACGAGCTATGGCAGGGAGCCGATGGGAGACATATGGTCCGACCGGTTATGGCCGGAAGTGCCCAGACAATGGGGCGAAGAATATCACCCCAGCATGGATTTGTATGAAAAAGATGGCAAATACCATTTAACGGCGGAATTGCCGGGAGTCCAAAAAGACGATATCTCCGTCACGGTTGAAGGCGATGTGGTGACCCTCAGCGGCAAGAAGGTGTCTGAGAAGGAAGAGAAGGGCGCCAACTACTATTTCAGCGAATCAAGACAAGGTTCATTTTCCAGATCTTTTCGACTGCCGGAAAAGGTGGATGAAGCCAAGGTCGATGCGCGATTTAAAGATGGGGTCCTGAAACTGGAGCTGCCCACCAAGCAGACGGAGAAGAGTCGTAAAATCGAAATTAAGGTATAGCGATAAGGAGTATTCAAATGAAAAGGATAGAGGAATTGTATCAGAGTGATGATTGGAAAACCGAAAAACATGTCCCGGTGATCGAATGTCCGGATAGTGTCCGGGGGGACGAGATGTTTGAAGTCAAAGTTACACTGGGCAAGGAGGTTGCCCATCCCAATACCACGGAACATCATATCCGCTGGATACAGCTTTATTTTCACGGCGATGGGGATAAGGCTCCGTATCAGGTAGGGAACTTTGAGTTTACCGCCCATGGGGAATCGGTGGAGGGGCCGGATAAAGGTCCTGTCTATACCCATCATTCGGTGACATCGGCCTTGAAGATAAAGAAACCTGGAACGCTTATTGCCACCTCTCTGTGCAATATCCATGGGCTCTGGGAAAACGTAAAGGAAGTCAAGTTGATGTAAGCGGTATTCGGTGCAGGGGCCTTCCTGCACCGGATGACAGTCATTCCTCTCAATTTTCAGAAACCCCGAACCATGAAAAGGAGGTGCAGGTGCGTCCCGGCAATCTTAAGACGAGGATATTTCTTGATGGCGGTGACCCGGAAGAAAGCGAGAGGTTGATACGTCTGATGGGTTTCTTGGATGGACAGACTACCAATCCTACACTGATCTCAAAGAACCCCGATGCCAGGCTGCGGATGGACCGGGGGAAGGGATTTGCAGAAGAAGAGCTTCTTGATTTCTATTGTCAAGTGGTTCAAGACATCGCCCGGAGGATGCCCGAAGGCTCCATATCGGTGGAAGTGTATGCAAGACCCGATACGCCCGCAGACCGCATGCTGGATCAGGCAAGGAAGATGTTTTCCTGGATTCCCAACGCACAGATCAAGTTTCCCTGCTCTCACGAGGGTCTCAAGGCAGCCCAACAGGCCGTGGCTCAGGGTATCCGGGTGAACATGACCCTCTGCTTCAGCCAGGAACAGGCCGCAGCAGTGTATGCGGCGACGCGGGGCGCAAATAGAGGCGATGTGTACGTTTCCCCGTTTGTGGGACGTCTGGATGATCGAGACCAAAACGGTATGGCCCTGGTGGAAAATATCCTTCGGATGTATCGAAACGGGGATGGACATGTGGAAGTGCTGGGTGCCAGCGTCCGGTCCCTGGACCACCTCCTTTACGGAATTCATCTGGGGTGTGACATTATCACGGCCCCTTACAAGATACTGAATGAATGGGGAAAAAACGGTCTGACCCTGCCAGGTCCGGACTACCGATATGCTCCGGCTGGATTGGGGCCTATTCCATATGAACAAATTGATCTGGGTCAGGCCTGGCACCTCTATGAGATCGATCACGAGCTCACCACCAAAGGGATGGAGATGTTCTCAGAGGATTGGGACCAACTGATTATCTGAGCAGAAAGAAAAGATTTTCATGGAAGATTCCGACTTCGACGTCATCATATTGGGTTCGGGCCCGGCAGGACTTCAAGCGGCCATCCACGCGGCCCGCAGAAAAGCATCGGTATTGGTTCTGGGTCGTGTCCACAAGAGCAGCGCTTTCACCGCCCATATTGAGAATTACATCTGCATAGGAGGAGAAGCCGGAGGAGACCTGTTGAAACAGGCCAGTACCAAAGCCGCGGAATCCGGTGCCGCTCTTCTGGAGGAGGATGTGATGGAACTGGCCCGGTCGGACGGAGAGTTCTCAGTGCGGGTGGAAAGCGGCAGAACCTTCAGAGCCAGGGCCCTCATCCTTGCCATGGGCGTTTCCCGGAACAAGCTGGGTGTAAGAGGGGAAAAGGAGTTGCTGGGAAAGGGGGTCAGCTATTGCGTAGATTGCGATGCGGGATTCTACAGGGAAGCGGATGTTGCGGTGGTGGGCTGCGGGAGTGCAGCGGTGAGCGGGGCCCTGACCCTTATTTTCTATGCCCGTGAGGTGCACCTGGTATGCGATGAACTGGATGTGGCCGACTATCTGAATGAAAGATTGAAGGAAAGCACCATTACCATCCATGAAAATGTAAAAGTAGTGGAGATCGAGGGCAATGACACGGTAAGCGCAATCTTATTTGATGACGGGACCAAGCTCAATGTGAGCGGCGTGTTCATAGAACAGGGGGCCAAAGGGGCGACGACACTCCTGGCAAATTTGGGCGTGTCGCTGGACACTGAAACCCTGCGGTATATTACCACCAATAAGAAGCAGGAGACGAATATCCCCGGAATATATGCGGCCGGCGATATTTGCGGTCCGCCGTGGCAGGTGGCCAAGGCGGTGGGTGAAGGCTGTGTGGCCGGACTGGAAGCAGCGCCCTATGCCAGGAAGCTTGCGAGCGGAAAAACCGGATAACCCTCTTTCAAGCGGCCTTTCGCTTCCCTCTGCAGCCATGGTTTTGCCCTGCTGCCCGGTAACCCCCTTAATGATATCCCACAAATCAGTGCTTCTTCGGGCCGTCTCTCACGTTCCAATTATTAACCGTCTCATATTTGTCTTTACACCGTCATTCCGGCATGACGAAGACGTGGGTACTATTTCGAGGCAGTTAATAAGCCCAGATCAACCATAATTTTAGGGGAAAAACGCCAAAGAAAGGAGTCATCAGATGACCGCTTATCTGCAAATCACCCTCAACATTCGGTCCAAGAATCGTTCCGCGGCCGCGGAGATCTATGGCAAATACAGAGAGCCTTTCCTGACCCGGATTAAAGGGGCCCGGACAAAGCATCTCCTTGTCAGGGACGAAGACGTTCAGGTTCTGCACGGGTTTGAGAAGACAGAGGATGCACAGGCCTATCTGGAGAGCGATCTCTTTACCGAGGATGTGGTGGAAGCATTAAAGCCCTTACTGGAGGCAGAACCGGATATCAGGATTTATTATGTGGCCGGTTAGCGGAAAGGGGCGCACGACTGCCATCTAAACAAAGGGCGGAATCATGACAGAACATCAACAGACCGATAAACACGGAAAACAAGGTTCGTCCCGTGGGCCTGCACAATCTGAAAACCATAAAATGCACAAGCGCCATAACGGGACTCCCCACAATGACGGGAAATCGAGTACTGGTCATGACGGCCATAAGGACGGCGATCACCATGCCCACATGGTAGCCGAGTTCAGAAGACGGTTCTGGATTTCTCTGGGGGTTTCCCTCCCCATTTTGGTGTTGTCGCCCATGATTCAGTCCTTTTTGGGTTTCAAAGAGGCGGTTGGATTTCCGGGTGACGTCTATGTATTGTGGGGTCTTTCCTCGTTTGTCTTTTTTTACGGCGGCTGGCCGTTTCTCAAAGGCCTCTTTGATGAACTGGGAAAAAATCAGCCCGGAATGATGACCCTCATCGCCGTTGCCATTGCCGTTGCTTACGGCTACAGCAGCGTGGTGGTATTCGGCTTGAGGGGAAAGGTCTTTTTCTGGGAACTGGCCACCCTGATCGACATCATGCTTTTGGGCCACTGGATCGAGATGAGATCCGTCATGGGGGCTTCCCGCGCCCTGGAGGAACTCGCCAATCTCATGCCCTCCGACGCCCACAAGGTCATGCCGGATGGAAACATTGAGGATGTTCCCATCCGGGAACTGGAGCCCGGAAATAAGGTGCTCATAAAACCGGGAGAAAAGGTGCCGGTAGACGGGGAAGTGGTAGAGGGTGAAAGCTCGGTCAATGAGGCCATGCTTACCGGGGAATCCAAACCGGTGGAAAAGGGCGTGGGTGCCCGGCTCATTGGAGGGTCCATCAACGGGGAAGGCTCTCTGACTGCGGAAGTCAGGAAAACGGGGAAGGATTCATTTCTTTCCCAGATGATCGACCTGGTGGAGCAGGCGCAACAGAGTAAGTCCAGGAGCCAGAATCTGGCCGATCGCGCTGCCCTGTGGTTGACCATCATCGCATTGAGCAGTGGCGCCATCACCCTGATAATATGGCTGGCCGTGGTTCATCGGGATTTTGCCTTCTCCCTGGAGCGCACCGTTACCGTGATGGTCATCACCTGCCCCCATGCATTGGGACTGGCAGTTCCCCTGGTAGTGGCCGTTTCCACGGCCTTGTCGGCCAAAAACGGTCTTCTGATACGGAACCGGGCCGCATTTGAACGGGGGAGAAACATCCAGGCCATTATATTTGACAAGACCGGAACCCTGACCAAAGGGGAATTCGGGGTAACCGATACGGTCTCCTTCCCGGAAGACATGGATGAAGAGGCGCTGCTTCAATATGCCGCCGCCGTTGAGAGACACTCGGAACATCCCATTGCCAAAGGAATCGCAGCTTCGGTGGAGCAGGCTCAGAAGGTGGAAGACTTCACGTCCATTCCGGGAAGAGGTGCCCAGGGCAAGGTGGACGGAAAGGAGGTAAAGGTTGTCAGCCCCGGATATTTGGAAGAGAACGACATTAAAATGGAAGACGAAAGGATAAAGAAATTCCACTCCCAGGGAAAGACAGTGGTTTTTGTAATTATAGACGGGGATCTCAGAGGGGCCGTTGCGCTTGCGGATATCATCCGCGAGGAATCCAAGAAGGCCATCTCCAGGCTCAAGGAGATGGACATTCGATGTATGATGCTCACCGGAGATAATGAACTGGTGGCCAAGTGGGTCGCGGATCAAATCGGCCTGGATGAATATTTTGCTGAAGTTCTGCCCAAGGATAAAGCAGATAAGGTCAAGGAGATCCAGTCCAGGGGCCTGGTGGTGGCCATGACCGGCGACGGCGTCAACGATGCCCCGGCCTTGGCCCAGGCGGATGTGGGCATCGCCATCGGCGCCGGTACGGACGTGGCCGTTCAGACCGCGGATGTTATTCTGGTGAGGAGCAATCCCCTGGATGCGGTGGCCATCTTGGATCTCTCCCGGGCGACCTATCGGAAGATGATCCAGAACCTGGCCTGGGCCACCGGGTACAATGCCATTGCCATCCCTCTTGCAGCAGGGGTGCTGTATTCCTACGGGGTTCTCCTGTCCCCGGCCGTGGGGGCCGTTCTGATGTCGCTCAGCACGGTGATTGTGGCCATTAATGCCAAATTCTTGAAAATTCCCGAACAGACATCGCTGAAGGCCGAGACATAGTGCTTGGTGACCGAAATGCCTGTGAATAAGCAGACCGGATGGACAGGATCCATTGGACACAAGCGCCCGCCATCGGTGTTCTATTGCGGGATGAGGAGGCAAGTCATGGGTTTGAAGAAGCTGCCCTTAATCGCTTCGGCAGTGATGTGGGGCATGATTTTCCGGGGACCTTCTCTTGCACAAGTCAGAGGATCTGACGACTGGCACATCGGCTCCAGGATGATGGGGGGCTGGGGCATGGGTTGGTTCGGAGGCATTTTTATGGTGATACTTTCCGCTCTGATTATCATAGGAGTGGTGTATCTCATCAAGTGGCTGGTGGATAGCTCAAGAACCGCATCAAAAGATACGGCCGGAAACGCCTCCCGCGCACTGGATATTCTCAAGGAACGGTATGCCCGAGGAGAAATAGACAGGAAGGAATTTGAAGAAAAGAAAAAAGACCTGCTGACCTGAGATAGTCGCCACCGGACATTGCCCACGCACCAGTTCGTATTTTTCATGCCAGCCCGCCTTGGGGTTTTTCAGCGCTTTGAATGAGACCCCCTGCCGAACCCCACGTCCGATGGTCGCTTTATTGCAGAGGTAACTGGGGAGACCCCGATTGAGTGAAGCTCTATGCTTTATCACAAATAAAGTGATACGAAACATCCTTGCCTTTGTGTATTTGTGTGAGATACTCTTGGCTCCAGTTATGCCGCATTAGGGACGAAGGGAGGAGTTTGAATGAAAGTGAAGCATGCTGTTTTCTTATACCTATCCTTATTAGGATTGGGGGTGTTCATCCCATGTCCAAGCCATGGCGCAGTGGAAGTGACCATCCACAGCACCTTGAACCTGGAAGAGACGCCGCTGGACATTGTAATATCAACCCACGGCAAATATATCTTTGTTCTCACAGACAAGGGAAACGTGCTGGTCTACGGCCCGGACGGAAAATTGAGTGACGTCATACCGGTTGACAAATCCGTAGACGCCATCAAGGCCGGTCCCAGGGAAGAAATCCTTGTTCTTGTGAACAGCAAGGAGAAAACCGTTCAAGTTGTGATTCTCGACTTTGTGCAGGAAATCGATGTGACCGGTTCGCCTTTCAAAGGGGCAGCGGATGCACCGGTAACCATCGCCCTTTTCACCGACTTCCAATGCGCCTACTGCGCGAAGATTTCACCTCTGCTCGATCACGTGGTGGGAAAAAACAAGGACCGGGTCAAACTGGTCTTCAAGAATTTCCCCCTGAGATCGCATCAGTTCGCCCGAGAAGCGGCTGCTGCAGCGCTCGCGGCCGGCAAGCAGGGAAAATTCTGGGAGTATCACGACCGTCTCTTTCAGAACTACGACCGGCTGAATCATCAGGTCATTCAGGAACAGGCCCAACAACTCGGGCTCGATATGCCGAAGTTTGAGAAAGACATGAATGACCCGCAAATCCTGCAGATGATCAACCGGGATATGCAGGATGGCGCAAAGGCCGGGGTGAGAGGGACTCCGACGATGTTCGTGAACGGGCTCCTCCTGCGGAATACCAGCCTGGAGGGATTTCAGACGGCCATAGACAAGGCACTGGAGAAAAGGGGCAAGGAAAACGACTAATAGAACGCCCTGAAAAGAATATGGAATCCTGATCTCTTAGCAGACTTTAACCCCAAGCCCCGGGCAATTGGCGGCTCGGGGGTATACGTTAATCGCAATAAGGGATTATGCGCTTTCTTCTGTCGGAACAACGCTTACGGGTACGGGTGCATTTTTTACCACCTTCTCTGTGACACTTCCAAAGGCAAACGTCCCTTTCCGCCCCCGTTTTGCCATCACCACCATATCGATGCCCTCTTCCCGGATCAACTTCAATATCTCATCGGCCGGATCCCCAATGGCGATGTGTTTGATATAGAGTGGGCAACTTTCAAGGTACTCGTTGCAGATCCAGTTTAATCTTTCTTCAGCCTTTTGCCGTTCCCACTCGTGGATCTTTTCGATATGAGACGCGTCAAACACCCCGTACCAGGGTTCATGAATAGCGAGTTCTTCAATGACATAGAGGAGATGAACCTCGCTTTGAAATTGCTGGCTCAGGCCGGTCACCAGGGGCAATGCTTTCTCGGCATTTCCGGATAAATCGGTAGGCCACAGGATCTTCTGTACTTTCATCAGTTTTCCTCCTTAAAAATATGAGTGTATTTGCCAAGAAGGTGGAATGTCACATGCTATATAGTGCCTGAACGAAAACCCCGTTCAGGCACTATTGAAAATTCAAGAATTGATGCATTCGTAAAAAGTCGTCACCCCGTTGAAAAACGGGGTCCAGAGGTTTTGTAACTGATTGAATATACTGGATTCCGGCTTTCGCCGGAATGACGAAAAATGACATTTCCTGACTTTTTACGAGACCATCAAGAATTGAAAAGTGAAAATTGGTGGAGCAAATTTTACATTAACAGAACCTCTTCTCATATTTCACTGTTCCTTGATTTTCCAGGATTCCGTTCGGGTACCATATACATTGTTTTCATTCATCGCGGGTTTATCTATAGTAAAAATGTAAAGATCATGGGAATAGGGTCCAACATGTATTGTGCCTGCATCCGGACAGTATGAAAGCATAAACCGGATGCATCCGCCGCTGTGCTCCGGGACTCGCAGGGAGCGCTTTGTCTGCTGATCGCCCCCTGGATGCCGGGCCTGCCGGATCCCCGCCCATGTTTCCAGTCGGGCGATATGGTCACCTTTCAAGGTTTCCTTATTTTCCGGACTTTTGAACAGGAGACACCTGCAAAATCGCGGGCATACTGTTTTTGTGATGACAGAATACAAGGGATACGGTATTTCATTTTCATGAATTGTCTGTCAAATAGAAGAGAACCAAATCATGCCATTGAAACAGTCATTGGAATGTAAACCAGGGGAGAACCCATACATCGGATTAAGACGATAGGATGGAGGATAGGTATGAAAAGAAGAGGTCTTACAGGCATTATCTCGATGATTGTTACCATCATATGGGCGTCCACAGTCTGGTGTGCTGAACCGCGGGATTCCGACCACGCCTCTTCATCCACTGCTTCTGATACTGAGGCCCGGGAGAGTGAGGGCATGATGTCGTCGATGAAGGGTGACAAAATGAAGATGCATCAGATGATGGGCGACATGATCGACAAGCGGTTGGAAAAAAGGATGGACGGCATAATGGCGGAAATGCTGCAGAAAAAAATGTCCGAAAAGGATGGAAGGCTCATGCACGGCGGGAAAAGGGGTATCGGTGAGCATGCGCTCATGGAGCCCTTTCATCGGTGGATGGGATGTCTGATGTCCAGGTGGGAGGTGTTGGATCTGTCACCCGAACAGAAGGGGGCTATGGATGATGCCCTTACCCGCCATCTTATGGCTGCCATCCGGTTCCGGGCCGAAGCGCGGGCCCTTGGGATAAGCCTGAAGCACGCTTTAAGAAAAGACCCCCTGGATCTCCAATCCATTGAGAATCTGGTGCGGAAGTTGACCGATCAGGAATTCGCGCTTCTGATGGAGGGAATCAGGCTCTATGAGGAGGTGCTCGGCATTTTGACCAGTGCCCAGCGGGAAAAGATCGAAGAGATCATCGGCAGTCCTTTTCCGCCTCCCTGGAAAGACATGACCCCGGGACCACGCTTCAAAGATCCCGGAACCGGATCTCCAATACCGGACGCGAAAATGAAGAAGCCGGAAAAGGGAGGTTCCCAGGCCCACCGTCAGTAAGCCGGATCCCTGGGATCAAGCTTCACCTGGCAATCCACCTCCTGACGGACAGCGGACCCGGAGCAGTTACAGGGGATATAAGGAATCATCAGTGAATACCGCGGGGGCGGTCGGCATACGAGATGCCGGAAAACGATCTGAGAGGAACTTATGACCAAGGATGCCCTGTTTAGGGCCAGCGAAATGCTGGACATGGCCGTTCGAATCGAGCACCAGGGATTGAAGTTCTACGAGGCGTGCCAGGCTTCCCAGGCAGACCCCGAGGTGAAGGAGGTATTCAAATATCTAATGGATCAGGAAAAAGCGCACGCCCGAGTGTTCTCCCATATGAGGGAGGAACTTCGGGAGGACTATACACTGCCTGAGAGTTACCCCGGGGAGATGCGAAATTATCTGGATGCCTTTGTCAAGGGGGAGGTGTTCGAAGACCCTGGCCAGGCCGGTGAAAAGGGGAGCGAAATGAAAGATCCCGTGGAGGCCGTTGATTTCGGGCTGGAAATCGAAAAGGCGTCCATTTTGTTCTATTCGGGGATGAAACAGTATGTGAGGGCCTCTGAGGTCCGGAATGTGGATAGAATAATCGCCGAAGAGCAGCAGCATGTCAAACGGCTGTTGTCCCTTCGAAAAAAGATGGAAGCCTGAGCAGAGGACATGAGTTTGCTCTGATGGAAACCGGAACAAAAAAACCGTACCAGGTGATTTCAAGGAAGGCCTTTCTGGACCTCATGGGGCGTCTTATGAAAGAAAAGCGCGTAATGGGTCCACGGGGCCGACCGGATCAGCCGGGGTTTCATTATTTCGATTGGGTGGACGATCCCGAAGCGCTGACCATGGACTACACCACCACGACCCTTCCCCCCAAAAAGGCCTTTTTCCCGCCCACCGAGACCCTCTTGACGTTCACCCTTGGAAATCCTCCCAAGGTGTCGGAAAGCTGGCTGGAAGACCCTTTTGTGCTGGTGGGCGTACACCCCTGTGACCTGTCTGCAATCGAGGCATTGGATCGGGCCTATGCATATCCCCCGCCGGACCGGCGGTGGCAGCACAATCGCAAACGCGCTACCATCATAGGGGTAGACTGTTTGCCGGATTCGTATTGTTTTTGCGAATCCTTGGGAATTTCCCAAGCCCGAAGGCCCTGCGATCTTTTTCTGACCCCCATTCGCAGAGGGTATTTTGTGGAAATTTATTCTCCTTCGGGAGAACAGATGCTGAATCAGGGGGAATGCTCCGAGGCCGGGCCAAGGGACTTCCGGGATGTTCTCGACTGGCACCAGAAAAAAAGGGGACGGTTCACGACCCGTCTGGACGCAAATGCGGACGAGTTGGCGAACATCCTGGAGATGGGTGATTTTTCAGAGATCTGGGAGGATATTGCCTCACGCTGTTATAGCTGCGGGTCGTGCAACACCACCTGTCCCGCATGTTTTTGCTTCAACATGGAGGACGATTTTGATTGGACCCTGAACAGCGGTGTGAGACGACGGACCTGGGATTCCTGCCAGTTGGTGGATTTCGCAATAGTGGCAGGGGAGCATAATTTCCGGGGGGAACGGCGGGACCGGGTCAGGCACCGATGGCATCGAAAGTTCCTTTACCTCTATAGAAAGTTCGGTCGATCCTATTGTACCGGGTGTGGCCGGTGCAGCCGGGCCTGTACGGCCGATATCAATATCGCCGATGAGACTAACCGTATAATCTCGGCCTTCAGGAAAGGGACCGGAAATGCCTGAAATTAAATCAGCGGAACAAAAACCCCCGTATTATCCCTCCTATTTTCCGGATTTGGCGAGAATCGTCCGGATCAAACAGGAGGTCATGGATGCGGTGATCGAACTGGAGATGGCCGGGGGCAGGCCCCTGGGGCACATGCCGGGCCAATTCGTCCAGGTATCCATGTTCGGATACGGCGAGATCCCCATCTCGGTCTGCTCCCCGCCCGGTCGGGCAGAAAGATTCAAGCTGTGTGTCCGTCCCGTGGGCCGCGTGAGCAAGGCCCTTCATGAAGCCGCCGAAGGGGATTGGGTGGGGATCCGGGGGCCTTTCGGCCGCGGATTTCCCGTCGAGATCATGGAAGGGAGGGACATCCTCCTTGCAGCCGGGGGGATCGGATTGGCCCCTCTGCGATCACTGGTCCAGTATCTTAGGGATCATCGGGAGGCGTACGGACGGATCATTCTGGTGTATGGCGCCAGAAATCCCTCTCTGATTCTGTTCAAGGAGGATGTGGATACCTGGTGCCGGGACCCAAGCATGGAGATGTATGTGACCGTGGATGAGGCGGATGAATCCTGGACCGGCCGGACCGGGGTTCTCACCGGACCCATCAAGGAGGAAATCGAGATCAGCCCTGTTCAAACCATGGCCGCGGTAGTGGGACCGCCGGTGATGTACCGGTTTGTGGCCGCGGAACTCCTGGCAAAGGGGATGAGTAAACGGAAGATCTACTTTTCCCTGGAGCGGCATTTCAAGTGCGGGATCGGAAAGTGCGGCCATTGTCAACTGAATGGGATTTACGTGTGCCAGGACGGACCTGTTTTCCGGTATTCCGATCTGGTGGGTCTGTCAGAAGCCGTGGAAGCATGGGCACCGGAATAAGGTTCCACGGGTCAGGAACCTGGAACCAGGTGAACGGCCCTATGAAATTCTGTACCAGGGAAGACTCATGACGAATAAGCATCAAAAACCGCGCGTCGCCTTTTTTGATTTTGCCTGTTGCGAAGGCTGTCAGCTGACCGTGCTGCAACTGGAAGATAAGCTGCTGGAGTTATTGCGCCACGTGGAAGTGGTTGAATGGCGGGAAGCCATGAGTGGACAGGCGGATTCGTATGACATTGCCTTTTGTGAGGGGAGCATCACCCGGGAGGAGGATGTGGATCGGGTCAAGAAGATCCGGGAGACCGCGGGAACCCTGGTAGCGCTTGGAAGTTGTGCCGCCATCGGGTGTCACAATGCCCTCAAAAACCGTTGGTCCATGGAAGAAGTGCGAAATGTGGTTTACGGGAACGGGTCCGTCCATTTCAACACCATTCCCGCCCGTCCCATTGCCTCAGTGGTAAAGACGGACTATCAAATCCTGGGATGCCCTGCGAGCCTTCCTGAAATCGATCGGGTTATCAAGTGCATCCTGACCGGGCAGAAATATCCCCTTCCCAATCAGCCTGTCTGCGTGGAGTGCAAACTGAACGATACTCTGTGTGTATTTGAGAAGGGGGAGGTATGTCTCGGCCCGGTCACCCGGTGTGGCTGCAACGCCATTTGCACGGCTTACGGGGACGCCTGCCATGGGTGCCGGGGGCTCATGGATGGGGCGAACCTGATGGCGGCGGTCAAGGTCCTCACTGCTGAACAGCGCCATCCCATCATGGATGCAGTCGCCCGCCGGTATGGAGCGAGCCGGGAGGAAATCCGTTCCTGGTTCACCCTGTACAACGGTCCGGAATTACGTATGGAAAAGGAGCCTGAAGCCAAATGACCGATACCTGCATCCACATTCACCATCTCACCCGCGTGGAGGGTCACGGGGATATCACTGTCAGGATTCGGAACGGCTCCCTGGAGGAAGTACGATTCTCTGTGGTGGAAGCCCCCCGGTTCTTCGAGGCCTTTCTTCGAGATAGAGATTACAATGAAGTGACCCATCTGGCTTCCCGGATTTGCGGCATATGCGCGGTAAGCCATAGAGGTGCAGCACTCAAGGCCACTGAATCGGCCTTTGACTCGGAGATTTCGGATCAGTCCCTCCTCCTCAGGCGATTGGCCTTTCATGGAGAAATTTTGAGCAGTCATGTGCTCCATATTTATTTTCTGGCCGCCCCGGATTACCTCGGGGTCCCCAGTCTCTTGCACTGGGCAAAGAGGGATCGGGATACGGTACTTCGGGCCATGCGGTTGAAACAGACGGCCTACGATCTCTGCAAATGGGTGATCGGCCGGCACACCCATCCCGTGGCCATGAACGTGGGAGGCTTTCCTTTTGTCCACAATACCAGACAGCTGGCCCCCCTAAGGGAGGCGCTGGTTGCCAGTATGGCGGATATCCGGGATACGGTTTCCCTGTTCAACTCCTTTTCCATCCCGACCTTTGAACGGGATACAGAATACATTTCGCTGAGCCACCCGGACCAATACGCCATTTATGACGGGGATATCGTCTCCAGCGAGGGCACCAAGATTCCGCCCCGGCAATATAGGGACATTATCCATGAATACATTGTTCCGTACTCTACGGCCAAGTACGCCCGCGCTAATCGCCCCGAGTACATGGTGGGGGCCCTGGCCCGAGTCAATAACAACTTCGGACAGCTGAGCCCGTTCGCCAGGGAGATCGCTGATCTGGCAGGGCTGACAGTTCCGTGTTTCAATCCATTCATGAATACCACGGCCCAGATTGTGGAATGTGCCCACTGTCTGGAAGACAGCGTTCAGATCATCGACCGGCTGCTTGAGACCGGCATTTGCGTTGAAGATGAGCAGACGGAAATACGGCCCTGCGCCGGAGGGGGAGTGGGCGCTGTAGAAGCGCCTCGCGGCATCCTGTTTCATGAATATGAATATGATGAAAAAGGCAAATGCCTCTCTGCAAACCTGGTGATTCCCACTGCCCAGAATCTGGGGAACCTGGAAGCGGACATGCGGGCCTTCACCCCCGGAGTCCTCCACCAAGAGGAGGGCGCCATTGCCCATGCGCTCGAGATGCTGGTCCGTGCGTATGATCCCTGTATTTCCTGTTCCACCCATGTGGTGAGGCTGGAGTGATGGATCCCGCTCCTTCACAATAAAGGCACCCTGAACCATGCATGGATCAAGTCGTTGGCGGGTGAAATATCCATCGTCAAGCTCGGGTAGGGTTATGAGGGGAGTGGCGCCAATATTTTTTCGGTTGCGGCTGGCAGGCCGCCTTAGGTCGTGAGTTTTCGATATATTTCAGGGACCTTCAGGGGTAATTTGGCCAGATTGTCAATAAATACATAGCCTGTATGCCCGTACATGTGTGCAAGATAGCTGTGCTCTGCCTTGTCGATGGTGATGCAAAAAGGATGAATTCCCTGTTTCCTGGTCTCCGCCAAGGCTTGCCGGGTATCTTCAATGCCGTAATCGCCGCTGTAGGCGTCGTAATCGTCGGGTTTGCCGTCACTCAGTGTAAGGAGCAACTTCGACCGGGCATCCACCTCCCCTAGAATTTCCGTAAGGCGGCGGATCGGGGGACCCATCCTGGTGTATTCACGTGCCCGGATGCTGGCGATTCTCTTCTTGATCCGGTCCCCATAGGGTTCTTCAAATCCCTTGATCCGAAACAGCTCACAGCGTTTTCGTGTCTGTCCTGAAAAGCCATAAATGGAAAACCGATCCTCAATCTGATCCATGGCCTCGCACAGAATCAGGAGGGCCATACGCTCCGTCTCGTTAATCCACCCGCTGGTTGAACCGCTCAGGTCGATGAGAAAGGCGGTGGCGATATCCCGATGTTGGCGGTTCAGCCGAACAAAAACCCGCTCCGAAGGGGTCTGTCCTGCCTTCATATCTGAAAGTGCTTCCACCGCGGCATCCAGGTCCACCTCGTCTCCCTCTTTTTGTCTTCGAAGCAAGGTCTGATCCTGCCGAATACATTCAAAACGCCGTTTAATCTGTTGGGCCATGGCCCCATACCGGTCCATGGTCTCTTCAATGAAGGCCAGGTCACCCTCTTCCGCGTCGCTTTCCCGCAGCAAGGCCCATCGTTTCCGATATCCCTGCCGTCGATAGTCCCATTCGTCCAGCACATGAATTCCTTCTGCAGTTTCGGAGAAAAAATATCCTGTTCCTTCGGGTGCTTGACAGCGAGAGTGAAAATAATGTCCCGTCATATCGTCGGCCACAGTAAGATAAGCACTGGGTATGGAACCGAGGTCTTCGTAGATTTCCCGTATAATCTTGTGCATGGCGTCAGGAACAGGGACCATGCCGTCATTGATGATCAGGTGATCGGGGACCTCCTGCCTCTGAGGGCGACCTCCGGAGGCTGCCATTTCTTTGGGCGCCTCCGGGAGTTCTAGTCGAATATCTTCAGGATCCGGCAGCTCCTCCACAAGTTTGGCCAATTCCTTTTGAAAATTCAATCGCCGGGACTCGCGACGACGCCGAAGTCCGGTCTCGGCCTCTTCGGGCTTGAGCACGCCCACATAAGGCACCGGCGTCACCGGCCCATAGGGTTCTGATCCAAGAGGCATGCATGCGTAGGCCGCCCGGGTAATTTCGGCCATTGCCTGGGAATTGAGTGTCATATCCCGGGCCGCTGCGAGGACCTTCCTGAGTTCTCGGTCGCCCCTGAGGTCAGGGCATCCGGAAAGATACCATTTTATCAGGGCTTCCATCCTCCCTGTTTTTGTACGGATATCCGCGCAGTCCGCCCTCATGACCGATAGCGCCTTTTTAATGGAAACCATTCTCCGGAAAAGTCCGGGGAGATGATGGCGAATCCAGGATTCGGCCCGCAGGGTATCGGCCAATAAAAAGAGGTCCCTTGCCAGGTGAGGCTCGGTAAACCGCTGGAAGAAAAAAGAAAGCCTTGACCTGAAGCCCGCGGGGGGTTCCTGCGGGGCCATTGGTGGGGTGTGGAGAGAAAACAGCGCTTCATCATCGAAGCGATACGTCCCCAATTCGAGTTGAGCCATTTTGTGAGCGATGGACAACTTATACAGGAGAAAATTTTGTTTGGTGTCTGAAAACAAGGAAACGGTTTCAGGCACAAAGATAGTCTCACTGTCCGTATAGGATTCGGCGCTTGTCTGAAGACAGATCTCGCTGCCGCCCAGACTGTGAAGGAAATTCTGCAGGATACCCGACACCTTTTCAAAGGACACGCTGTTTCGGTGAAACTGAAACGCCGGATGGTCTTTGTGCTCGACAATGAACTCCCTTGCGGGGATAAGGCCTTCGGCATCATAGATCTCCAGACATGTCCGGGTCCATCCCCTGAGTTCCTCCGGATCAATCGAGTTAAGAAGTTCGGGGGCCTGGAGCAGAAAATGGAACGCCAATTCCGGCTTGATGGAGGCCAGCATCTCAGCGCTCTTAAAAATCATCTGCCCTGTTTCAAAAGAGGCCTGCTCCAAGGCACGGGTCAGACCGGCATCTTTCAGATCTTCCTCGAAGTAGATTCCCCGGCCCGTGTAAAACGGAATCGGAAAGAGAGAGAGCACCTCGGCTTCCAAAGGGGGCTTCTTTTCGTTTTCGGGTGTCACCTCTATTCTCCCCCTTTAGAAAACGGCCTGGACGATCTCTTCGATCGACCGTTGCATCTCTGCTTCATCGCTCAATGTATTCACAATGGCGACTTCGCATGCCTTTTCCGCATCAATTCCGGATCTAATAAGCCGGGCCGCATGAATCAAAATCCGTGTGCTGGCACCTTCATCGAGACCTCTTTCTTCCAAATTACGGGTCATGTGCCCGATCTTCACCAGACGGGAGGCGAGCTCCTTATCCACCTTTGCTTCTCCGGCGATAATATCGGCCTCTTTCTCTTGGTCCGGATAGTTAAAATCAATGGCCACAAACCGTTGTCTTGTGCTTGGTTTGAGGTCTTTCAAGACGCTCTGATATCCAGGGTTATAGGAGATTACCAGCATGAATTCAGGAGGGGCTGACAAGACCTCGCCGAGCTTTTCAATGGGTAGAATCCGACGATCATCGGCCAGGGGATGGATGACAACGGTGGTATCCTTTCTGGCTTCCACAATCTCATCCAGGTAACAGATCCCTCCTGCCTTTACTGCTCTTGCGAGGGCGCCATCCACCCAGATCGTTTCTCCGCCCTTAATCAGATAGCGGCCCACCAAGTCGCCCGACGTCAAGTCATCATGACACGCCACCGTGATCAGAGGAAGGCCCAGACGCCAGGCCATGTGTTCCATGAAGCGCGTCTTGCCGCAGCCCGTGGGCCCCTTGAGGAGGACCGGGAGTTGATTCCGATGGGCCTCCGTAAAGATCTCTATTTCGTCTGAGGTGGCCATATAATAGGGCGCTTCATCCAAGGGGATAGCCTCAATGGGGTTTGAGTAAATCGACATTTTTTGGTCCGCCTGTTTGATAATGGGTTTCTCGCCCATAAATGGGGATGAACTCACAGCCAGAGGGGCGAGTGGTATGTTCACTTTCAGTACAATATTAATAAAATAAGCTGCGAAAGGGCTTTTTCAAGGATATGCTTGCGGGAGGCTTTTGAAATAAAGGGTTGGATGAAGAATGTTGGGTGTCTGGTACCCACCGCCCTTTCTCACCATTCTTGGTTACAAACGCATGATTGAAAGTATGTGGGCTGGCTGTTTAAGACGCAAAAGCCTGGAGGTGGAACCTGTGACCCCTCACTATATTCCTGGGCCGTATGAGACTTTGAACAGCGACGGCCGCTATTGTCCTTTCGTGGGAAAATGACCGCCTTTCTTTTGGACAAAGGGCAAGCGAACCATGAAGGTGGCGCCTTGACCGGGAGTACTGCGAGCGGTGATGTCTCCGCCATGGCGCTCCACAATTTTTCTGCAAATCGAAAGACCCATGCCCGTTCCTTCGTACGCTTGCCGTGTATGGAGCCGCTTGAAGGGCTTAAAGATCTGCTCCAGGTATTTTTCGTCAAATCCGATTCCGTTGTCCTGAACGCGTATTTCTAAATATCCGGAGGAGGCGTCATCGATTGCCTGTTCAGATATACTGTAAATATGCAGGTTTGGAGGGTGATCATCGCGGTGAAAACTCAAGGCATTACTGATTAGATTTTGGAAAAGCTGTATCATCTGAATCGGGTCGGCGTCGATTGTTGGAAGGGCTCCGATGGTGATGGAAGCCCCTGTCTCCTCAATTTTCAGTTCCAGGTTATCCCGGGCCTTTTGAACAATCTCCAGCAAATCCGTGGGCACATAAGGTTGGGCGTTTGACGATAGACGGGAATAGGCGAGGAGGTTCTGAACAAGCGTCTGCATATGGTAGGCGGCCCTGTTCATTCGATGCAGGTAATCCCTGGATTTCGTGGACAGGTTTTCCGAGGCTTCACGTTCCAACATTTCACCAAAGGTTTGGATTTTTCGCAAGGGTTCCTGTAAATCATGGGAGGCAACATATGCAAACTCCCTCAATTCCCGGTTCCTCCAGCGCAGAACAGCGGTGCGGTCTCGAACGCGCTGTTGCAGTTCGTCCCGTGCCTGTTTGAGTTTGCGTTCGGCCTCTTTCCACTCAGTAATGTCCAGAAATGATCCGATAAACTGACGGGCGGAATGGTCCTTTGTGCGCTTGAAGACCGTATCCCGCGAAATGCACCATATCCAACGACCCGTTGCGGTTTTGAACCGGTACTCAATTTCATGAATTTCCCCGTCTTCGGCCTTCCTCATTATATCCCAATGTGCGGCAATCCCGGCCCGGTCTTTCGGGTGAAAAAGATTGAAAAAGTTTAATTCTCCCATTTGGGAAATATCATCGAGGGTATATCCGGTCAGTCTTGTGTACTGGGGGTTAATAAAGGTATTCATCTTTGCCTTGATATCGTAGATGTACAGACCGCTCAGTGACGACATGACCACGCTGTTTAAAAAGGCCTCATTTTGCTGGAGATCTCTGAACAAGACCGCATGCGGTTTTTTAATGCCGGTGACGATGACGGCCCTGTAAATGAGGTAAAATGAGACAATCTTAAGAAAATGGCCGACCAGGTTAAAGAGCCCATAGACATCGGTATACAGCGTAAAGGAGAGTTCGACACCTATGCTGACCAGCGCGGATGCCATAAGAAGATGGCGTACGTTCCGGTCAAAGGCGTTGCCTGTGAAAAACAGGAGACCACCGGCAATCAGGAAAATGACACAGATCGTGTATTCGCTGATTTTTTTAAACGCGGTCAACCCTTTTTGTTCCATAAAACAATCCGGGAAGATATTCCATCGGAAAACGGCCAGCAGCAGGACAACCATGACTGCGGCATAGGCTGTGAATGCCACGGCCGTTCTCAGGCGTCGGTGAATGAATAGAAGGGCAATAAGGAGAGAGAGACTTTCGATGAACCTCGCACCCACCCAAAGTTGCGTGGGTAAGTTGGCGTCATGGCCTGGGAAGACCTGCATCCCCTGATATGCCAAGGTATGAAGAAAATCCAACCCCCCAACGAACAAGTAGGCAATCCCGACAAAAAGCAGATAATTATTTTGGAGCATCGACCGTGCATTCCAGGCGATAACAAAAATGGCACAGGCGATGACGATGCTGAAACCTTCCGCCAGGCTATGAAAGAGGAGATAATTATAGCGGCTGATTATAAACAGTCCCCCGAGGATCACCAGGCTCAACAAAAACATCCGATGCCAGGACCGGATCTCTACGCCGATGTTTGGGGTTATGGTGGGAGCCATTTGACAGGTCTACGATGCGCTGTGATGAATTTTTGAAGACAATTCAAAGAAGCGGTATCTTAATAGGACCGGCGATACCTTTGCTCTCGATGATGTTCCTGCTGTCGGGATCCCTTGAGATGTTTGATAATTCATGCACCGGGCCCGGACTTCAAGCACCCTGTGGGGTATCCTTCCCGAAATCCAGCGGCCGTGGTTCGGGGGTGAATACATGGTTATGCTGTTCCACAAATCTGGTTGACATCCTTTGCGAATCGTATAAATTCATCTAAATTATTAGGCTTTGTGACATAATCCGATATGCCGAGCCTGGAACAATACTTAAAATCCCGCTCTGCACTGGAGGTGGTAAGGACCACCACAGGCAAGTGGCGCAAGGCCGGGTCGTTCCGGATTTCCCAAAGCGCCCTGCGGCCGTCCTTTTTGGGCATGTTAAGATCGAGGATGAGGATATGTGGGGGTAATTTCTTACCGGAACTCCTATCTTTCTTCAGATAGTCCATCAGCTCTTCGCCATCGCTTACGAAATGCAGGGGGTTTGAGAGGCCCCCCGCATCAAAAGCCGTCTGGATGATCAGACGGTCATCGGGGTCATCCTCGGCGATGAGGATCGTACACTCGCCGGTTTGTCTCAAGTTGGATGCCATGCCAATCCCCTGAGGGTAAGCGATGGAAGGGGACCTAACCTCTTTCCCCAAGTTCGACCTTCGGCCTCCTGAAAGGGATCGGCCCGGAAACCCAATAATTCAGTACAAAATCAAATCAATATAAGCGACAGGGGGCGTATATGCAAGAATAATTGACCCATCGGGGCAATTCTTATGCGGATTCCATGGTGATGGTAAATGGGTGGTAATTCCGCAGGAGGGAATAGGCCGGAAAATTTGGGTGCCGGCAGAATAGGTTTTGCAGGTAAATTCCAGAGCGATGCTGGCATGTTGAATCAAGCCAAGACAAAGGAATCCAGTGCCCGGAACGAATGCCTGCGGCCCTCAGTCTCCCAAGTGGTCGAGGGTTTCCGGGGTTTCAATGGCGGGTTTCGGGACAACGGATCCGCACCCATCTACCGGTGCGGTCTCAATTCAAACACCACCCCACTCTCCAAAAAAATTAGCTTCTCTCAAGTATTCCAGGATGCCGGAAGTCTTGACGATTCTAAGAGCTTTCCCAATGAATGCATTCTACCGGGCATGTGGAAATGGCCTCTTCAATGCATTCTTCATCGCCGCCCTCCGGGAGCTTGACGCGGGCTTTCTCAGCGGCTTCATCAAATTCGAACACCTCCGGGCAGAGCTCTACACAACTTTCACATCCGATACACTCTTCAGTATCAATCACAACCACTTTTCCCATGATAAACCCTCCCTATTTTCCGGAAATAACCACACCGTATAGATTTGATAAAGTATGTCCATATGCTATGAGATAGTGCTTTAAATCGTGGGCATATGGTAATGGGGTCTAGCCGGTATTTCCGAGACAGGGGGGTCATTCCGGGAAAAAATACCGGGGGCTGTTTTATTTTCAGGAGTAATCTTCTTTAGAGAAAGCGCAAAGTATTAACCGTCTCATAATTGTCTTTACACCGTCATTCCGGCGAAGGCCGGAAGCCATTTCCCGTACTTGCGGGGATCGAGTCCGGCATGACAAAGATGTCGGTACTATTTCGAGACGGTTAATAAGAACCATGCAGCCGCTTTTTTTTTGGGTGGAGCCCAGAGGTATCGACCGGGGGAAACAGCGGGGATGCAAGTAAAAGGACACCAGCATTAAGGTGGGTTAACACATTTTCCACCAAGTAAAAAAAGTGAAATGAGGGTTTCGGTTTTGTTGCACATTTCTATTCAGCTGTGATACTATATCAACTGTTCTGAAATTAAAAAGCCTCTGAAGGAAGCCTGTATTTCACCATCGCGAGTGCAGGCGGAACTTCCCTTGAACGGGGTAGCTTTACAAACCGCGGACAAACAGGAAACAGGACCAGAAATAAGGAGGATCAGATGGCCTATTCACCAAATGAATTGAGAGACAAACTTTTGGAAATGTACCCCGAGATCGACCGGTACGGGCTTTCCATGAGCCTCATCTTTGACAATCAAAAAGATGCGTGGGTGGTTACCTTTAAAAAAGGGGAACACCAACGCCATGCCTTTCTGGACCAGAAGGATGCCGATGCATGTATGACCGGAAACGCATGCATCTACCTGGGAGTTCTAATTTCCCAATATATAAAGGATCTTGAGAGAGAGATGCAGGTGGGATAAGCCGCCTCTCGCCATATCCTGGTCTGCGGCCGGGCGGCCTTAAGGGGCATCGTTATTATTAAAAATGGGGCGAATACGGCCTACCGGTGTTAGCGTTGCCGCCTGTACAAGGCAAGGAGCACATTTCGGAGAGGGTGTTGGGCTTTGCGAGCCGCCCTCTTGAATGCCGCGGCCTCCGCGAAAAGTCCCGAGGCCCCTTCTTTTGGGATCGGGAAGGCCTAAACACGACCGGATCTGCGGGTTTCGCATAAAAATGATTTCCCGTTTTTGCATCTCTTCGATTCCTGGCGGAAAGCGGATCAACCGCAGCCGGCGAATTTGATCCCAATTTGAGCATCCATTGGACCATACTATTTTTGCCCAAGGTCTGGGGCATAATCCTTCTATTTTGTGAATCGCCCCCTATCAGGGCATCCGACGAAACCTCCGTTAATATCCTTTTTTTCTCTCTCGTCATCTCTGTTCTTTCTGTGCACAAAGAGATCCCTTACCCCAAAGGTCTCCAGGGTTGTCCGGCAGGCGTCCCTTCATCGATTCACCTCATTAACGCTCTGTCATTTCAGTGTCCGCAACGGCGAAATCGTAAATGCGGAGAGTTGTTTTTGAGATGCCGGCGTCTCCGGGAGAGATTCCTCCAATCGTAAACTCTTATTACGCCTACCGCTGTTTTGATTTGGAAATACATGATTCACTCCATTTATTTTTAAAAGGGCATTGGAATATGCTTATCCTAAGTACCATGTTATTGGGGTGTTCCCGGGCAGGCTCTCCTTGTCGACAGGGATGAACACCGGCCTTTATGCCCTGGACAATATATCAGGCTGTTGCATGGAGATATCTCAATTCCCTGCAGCCAACCAGCCAATACAGCGGAAACACGATTTAGGACGGGGTTATATCAATGAAAGATTTGAATGTGGTAATCGCAGGATCCGCCGGCGAAGGGATTCAAACGATCGGAGAAATCCTTTCTCATACCCTTTGCCGACAGGGGTATTCGGTATTCGCATGGCAAGAGTATGAATCACGGATTCGGGGAGGGCAGAATAGCTACTCGATTCGGGTGGGGGAAGAACCCAACAATGCGCCGTTGCTCTCTGCAGACATTCTTCTGGCATTGAATGAAGGCGCTGCAAAGAAGTACGAGGGTCTTCTCAAGGAAGAAGGTGTCCTGATTTCACAAAACAAGGGCACCGACGGCATGATTGCCATCCCTTTTGACGAAATCGCAAAAGAGGAAGTCGGGGGGGGGATCTATGCCAATACAGTGGCTGTCGGGGCCTTGATAAATGTTTTGGGGGTGGATCTTGAAACCCTGAACGCGGTGCTGGAACGTACGTTTTCAGAAAAAGGCGAAGAGGTCCTGAAAGCCAACTACAAGGCGGCAGAAAAAGGCTTTGAACGCGCAGAACGAGACTGCGGGGACAGGTGCCCCTGGACATTGCCGCCCAGGGATACCCGACATGCCTTTATCTCGGGTAATGAGGCGATCCCCATCGCCGCAGCCTACGCCGGATGCCGCTTTATTTCCGCCTATCCGATGACGCCGTCGACTGGGATCATTACCGCCCTGGCGAAAGCGCAGGAGAGGTTTGGGGTGTTTGCCGAACAGGCGGAGGATGAGATTGCTGCGATCAATATGGCCCTGGGTGCCGGTTATGGGGGGGCGAGGGCGATGACCGCCACCTCCGGAGGGGGATTTGCCCTGATGGTGGAAGGGATCAGCCTGGCAGGCATGACCGAAACGCCATTGGTGATCGTCCTTGGCCAACGGCCGGGACCGGCTACCGGGCTTCCCACCAGAACCGCCCAGGGGGACCTCCTTTTCGCCATTAATGCCGGACATGGGGAATTCCCCAAAATGGTATTGGCCGCCTCTGATCCGAAGGACGCCTTTCAAAAGACGGTGCGTGCCTTTAATATGGCCGATAAATACCAGATTCCGGTGATTCTGCTTACAGATCAACTCCTGGCGGATGCCCATTATTCCTTTCGTGATTTTGAAAATTTCGATAATCCCGTCTATCACTTGGCTGATCCCTCGCAAATAGAGGAATACAAGCGCTATCAGCTCAGTCCCGATGGCATATCCCCCAGACTTTATCCGGGGCAGAGCGGCCATCTGGTTTGCGTGGACAGTGATGAACACGATGAGGAGGGCCACATTACCGAAGATCTTTCCGGAATTGTGCAGGCTATGGTTGAAAAGCGACTCGCGAAATTCCAAAAACTCAGAAGCGAGGTGAACCCCCCGGAGGAGGTCTACTCAGAAGATGTTGAGTTCATCCTGGTGGGGTGGGGCTCCTCCAGGCCGGCCATTCTGGAAGGCATCGAATTGTTGAAGCAGGAAGACATTCGGGCAGGGATGATCCATTTTACGGAGCTGTGGCCTCTGCCTGAATACCATTTTCCAGAAGGAGTTGCCTTGTGGACTGTTGAAAACAATGCCACCGGCCAGTTGGCCCGGCTGTTGCGCTCGGAATTCGGACTCTCTTTTGAGGGCACCCTCCATCGTTATGACGGTCTACCTTTAACCGGCGAATACATAAGGAGTCAGATTCATGCCCAGCATAGAAACGTATAACAGCAACGCGGAAAACCAGTGGTGTCCGGGATGCCCGAATTTCGGCATCCTCCAGGCGGTTAAGAAGGCTTTCGTGGATTTGGACAAAAAGCCGGATCAGATATGCCTGGTTTCCGGGATCGGCCAGGCGGCGAAACTCCCTCATTATCTCAGATGCAATCTGTTTAACGGTCTTCACGGCCGCGCCATCCCGGTGGCATCGGGAATTCAGGTCGCCAACCCGAATCTGACCACCCTCGTGGTTACCGGGGACGGGGATTGCTATGGGGAAGGGGGGAATCATTTCATCCACGCTATTCGGAGAAACCCCAATATAACGGTGATGGTTCACAACAATGAAATTTATGCCCTGACCAAAGGGCAGGCCTCACCCACGACGCCTCTTGGAGAAAAGCGTTCCCTCCAAGTCAAGGGGGTGGATATTGAACCGCTCAACATGCCGATGATTGCCATCACAAATAACTGTACATTCGTCGCCCGGGGATTTGCCCGCAAAATCGATCACCTGAAAACGATTCTGGTGGAAGCGGTCAAACATCCGGGGCTTTCCTATGTGGATGTGATCCAGCCATGCATCACTTGGGGGACGCGGCCGGTCGCGTGGTATGAGGAACGCGTGCAGGAACTGGGAGAGGATCATGATTCAGGGGACAAGAAGGCGGCATTGGAAAAGGCGCTGATAACCGATGATACCATACCCATCGGCATCCTTTACCGAACCGAGCCGAGATCCGCCTTTGCCCATCGGTATCGGTCGGAGGTCACGGAGGGTCCGTTGGCGGAGATGCCGGCTATGGAAGCGGATCAACTGAAGGACATCCTTTCCAGGTATATTCCGTGATCCTTCAGGATATGATGTCCGATTAACGACCCGGTGGAGTAGGGGTAATCCTCAATCGCAGGTGATCGGTCCGGGAGGCGGAACCGTATGAAAAACCGGAGAGAAGCCTTGAAAATAGGGGTAGGCTGGATGGCAACAGGCATCGGTCTTTTCTTTACCCCGCTCTTTACAGCTGTTCGGTGGGCTTCGGCCGAAGCCAAAAGGGTCCTCCTTCCCAAGGGCACGCCGCTGAAAAGCCTGATAAACAAGAATCCGGCGAATCTGGATGCAAGACACCTGGAGGTCACTCCGTTGGAGGACTTCGGCACTATGGGGTTGTCGGATTATAAGGAAGATATGGCCAGGTGGCATTTGGAAGTGATCGGAGAGGTCAAGAAGCCCTTTCAACTTTCCTACCAAAAAATGCGAGCCCTTCCGACTGTGGAGAGAGAAGTCCTTTTGATTTGTCCCGGTTTTTTCGCCAACCATGGCCGTTGGAAGGGTATCTCCATGCCGGATCTGCTCAAGAGGGCGAATGTGGAGAACGATGTCACGCATGTTCGGTTTTCAGGACCGGCAGGGCCGTATGAAAAAGTAGAACAATTTCCTATCAAAGATGTGCTCTCAAACAAGGTCTTTCTGGCTTACAGTGTAAACGGCAAAGAACTTCCGGTAAAAAACGGGTTTCCGCTTCGTATTGTTGCCCAAGACTATTATGGATACAACTGGGTCAAGTATGTGTCCAAAGTGCAGTTGATAAAGACGGGATAGCCGGTTTTTGGAATAGCGGTTATTCCCTGCGACAGGGGGATTGATGCATTTTCACTTCAATCGCAAGCCCCAGTGTTTTCGCTGAATTTCCAAAAACATATTTACTTTGGTGGAGGTGGAGATGAAGGCTACGGTGGATGAGATGAAGTGCCGGACAGTGGGTCTGTGTGTTAAAGAATGCCCGGACGTATTTCGCTTCCAAGAGGGGAGCAAGAGGGCTGCTGTCAGAATTGACCCGATTCCATTGTCCCTCCAGGCATGTTGTCGAAGGGCTGCAACGCTTTGCCCGAATGGCGCCATAATTGTTGAAGAATGAGATGTCTGACCGAATCCGCAAGGTATGGGGGCCTCCCCACAAGAAAATGGAGAAGATGATATGACCAGGAAAATCGTACTGTCTGTGAACAACACCCCGGTTGAAATCGACTATTTTGTCCAGAACTTTCTTGACCATACCGTCTCGGGTATGGTCTCTTCTCTCGAAGGGGTAATGGAGATCAGGGAAATTGATGTCACCATGGAAGGAGATCGGATAACCGTTGTCTTGAACGGCGATCCCCTCCCGATTAATGATTTCGTCAACGATCTTTTTCGAAATACCCTTTTGGGAGTGTTATCGACGCTGAAAGGCGTCTCCGACATTCACCAGTTGACGCTCGGCATCCAGCGTTAACCTGATTCAGGGAAGGGCTTCCTTCCGGGCATCAGGGGGGAGAGAGGTCTCCTGTTTCTCCAGCTTGTCCAATCCCTGTTCAATTTTTTCCCGCTGTTTTGAAAGGTACTCTTTTTCATGGAAGACAGATGGGCATGTCGGATAACACCCCCCTAAGGCGGCCTAACAGCCGCAACCAAAAGGTTTCACCCAAGTCCCGGAAGCGTTCTGGACGCCCGTGGGGGTCTCTGTTCAAGAGCTGCAATAAAATGCGGTCGTATCGTTCGGCGGCCGCCCCCGGGCTCCGAAT
>JAIPDI010000008.1 GCA_021737785.1 Deltaproteobacteria bacterium | reverse complement strand
CACAAAAAGGCCATGCTATTCTATCGTCCATCATCATCGCATATAACGACTACTACCAGAAAACCTTAATATGTCAGCAAGGTTAGATTACAAAAAGATCTCCGCATGTTGCAGAGAAGTTACAAACTAAGGGTCTAAAAGCCCTCATTGACGACCTCAAGGGGAGTGAAGGCGACTCCGCCCGCAAGGAGCTGAAAAGTCTGCAAGCCCAGGACAAGGCAATCAAGGCCATCGAAAATAGAATCAAGGATTCCAAGGCCGACCTGAAAACCAAAACCGACGAACTGGCCCTCGAACTCCAGCTCAAACGCCTGGGCGGCGACGAGTCCAAGGCCGAAAGCCTGGAACTGATCCGGCAGGTAGAGGCCCAACTGGCCGAACTTGATCCAAAGAACAAAGCTGAAAAGACAAAGATAACCGCCCTGAACAAAGACAAAGCGGCCCTGAACGCACGCCTGGCCAAAACCGACGCCATCCTCGCGGCCATAGGCGACCAACTCATTGAGGCCGAGGCCCGCGACCTCATCCTGAAAAAGATTTACGATCTGGTGGCCAATGAGCTAAGCCGCTACCTCAATACAGAAAAACGGCGGCTCATCGCCGTGGTGGAAAACCTCTGGGATAAATATGCTGTCTCCAGCCGCGAACTGGGAGCCGAACGTACCGAAACCTTGAAGGCGCTGGACGGGTTTCTCCAAAGCCTTGGTTATTTCGGAGGAACGTTTAAGAGCGAAAGGGGGGAAATTTGAAAGGCATTGGAGGGGCTGATGAAAAGTAAAGCGAAACCGCAGATGGATGACCTTGTTCAGTCTATCGGCGAAATTGCGCGGGCAGGCCGTCGGCTTGCGCGGCAAGCTGAAAAACAATATGTCCCTGAAGTAGAGGATATCTTGCGAACCCGGCGCCGCGATCCCCGGCGCATCGAACACCTGCTTGACGGTATGCTCGATTTTGGCTTCGACGCAGCGATGGTCCGGTTATATAAAAAACTCTGCCGCTACTACTTCGGAATAGACCCGAAGGCAACCGCTTCGTATGTCTATGCCTATCGTGACATGTGGGATGAAGAATGGCAAGCGAAGGGTGAAGAGAGAGGTGTGAAGTGAAGGCTGTGGAAGGATGGAGGTCAGGCCGGCTTGGCGAATTATGCTCAATTGAGATTGGTGGAACCCCATCCCGTAGTAACCCAAGCTTTTGGGATGTATCTAAGGAGTCGTCAAACCTCTGGGTGTCAATAAAAGATCTCAATAGATCTGTAATTACTGATACAGCAGAATACCTTTCAGATTCTGGCATTAAGCATTCTAACGCAAAATTGCAGAAACAGGGAACTGTTCTCCTTAGTTTCAAGCTGAGCATTGGTCGAGTCGCATTTGCTGGAGTGCCTCTATATACAAATGAGGCGATTGCGGGATTGAACTCCAACAGAATCAATCCGCACTACTTGTTCCACGGACTTCATCAGTGGGATCTTTTGCAAGATGTTGATCAGGCAATTAAGGGAGCAACTCTAAATAAAGAAAAGCTGAAGAAGATTACGTTCGAGTACCCAGAATTATGGATCGAACAAACTAAAATCGCCGAGATCCTCTCGACGGTGGACAGGGCCATTGAACAGACCGAGGCGTTGATTGCCAAGCAGCAGCGCATCAAGACCGGCCTGATGCAGGACCTCCTCACCCGCGGCATCGACGAACACTGCAACCTCCGCTCTGAACAAACCCACCAGTTCAAAGACTCGCCGATTGGCAGAATTCCGGTGGAGTGGGACTGCACGCTTTTGTCACGCTTTGTTCCGTCAGCAGAATATGGCATCTCAACTTCACTTGGTGAGTCTGGAAATCCTGTATTGCGAATGAATAATTTATTCGAAGGGGAGGCTGATATTTCTGACCTGAAATACACCGACCTAAAAGTCCCTGAAAAATTGTGGCTGCGAGATGGTGATGTATTGTTCAATAGAACGAATAGTTGGGAACATGTTGGTCGAACTGGCATTTGGCGAGGCCAGGTAGGGAAAGCGACATTTGCTTCGTATCTTGTTCGCTTGAATCCAGACCCTGATATGCTGCTTTCGGAACTGTTGAATGTCTGGCTGAACTGGGAGCCAACCCAGATTGCGATGCGCAGACTCGCCACCCCAGCAGTCCAGCAAGTTAATATCAATCCGACAAACCTAAGAGCCATACATGCGGCATTCCCGAGCAGCTTGAATGAGCAATGCGAGATTGTCAAACGATTCACCAGCATGAGAAAAACCATCAGTACATGCTTTGAGAGTTTCAAAAAACTCCGCTCCCTCAAAACCGCCCTTATGCAAGACCTGCTCAAGGGCAATAGACGCATCACCGCCTTGCTGAACGACGCGGAGGTTACGAGCCCGTGAACCATGAGAGAACGCCCCATTATATCAACTGGGACGAGCGCAACAACGACACTTACGGTTTGGCTCAACTGCATCTTTTAACGGCGAGGAGGTTTCTAACCACGGATCTGGAATCGCGAACTGAAGATTTTAAAATGACCGTAGAGCGGAGGTTTAAGAATTAGTATGCGTCTAAACCATCACTCAGCACCGGGAGCTAACGCGGGATTTATCTATCAGTTTGAGCGTGCCCTATTCTGGTTGGCACAAAGTCCATCTGGTTTTGTCATAGGTGTCGAAACAGATGATGACGTTGCCATAGCCGGAGCAGACGGTTCGCAGCTATTGGAGCAGGACAAGCATTCCATTCGTGACACCGCTAAACCATTCGGAGATCGCTCTAAAGATTTGTGGAATACATTGGCGACTTGGGTTGAAGCTTTGGACTCTGGAGAGATGGCGGCCGAGACAACCAGATTCTTAATGGTTACGAACAAGGTGTTGCCGGACTGTATCGCCCGTAATATAGATCTTGCTGAATCTGAAGAACAAATTACAGTCTGTATTGAGCAATTGGAAGCGGCGGCCATAAACCCGCCGAAGAACATTGCAACGTTCATGGAGCGCGTCCTGCGAACAGATTCGCGAACAAGTCTAAAGAATCTCATCAAAGGGTGCGAATTGGTCGATGGGTCGGATGATTCGGCTGGAGTGGAATTACGGAAGAGTACCATCGCTCAGCTACAGATGCCTGAATGGTGTCTATCGGAGTCCGAATCCATTGTCGATGAACTCTTGGGCTGGTTGCACAGAACCGCCTTAGCCGCGTGGCAGCAGCGCATCCCTGCTTGGATTGAACGCGATCATTTTGTCAACCAACTTCATGCAGTCATTGATCGTCGAAAACGACAAATTAAAAGAGAGAGGGCGGAGAATCTTATTCCGGTAACCGACGAGAAAATCGGGCAAGAGAAAGGCAGTCCTTTTGTAAAGCAGATCTATTTAGTAACAGAGGACGACAGCATTGTAGATAACGCGATTCGCGAATTTGTCCGCTGCAGTATTGAGAAAATGCGTCTGTCTGCGGAGGGCAACATCACAGATGACGATTGGAAGGCCTTTGAAGCCACATTACAGTCTCGGTGGGAAAAAATTCGCAAGCGTGTTATTCGAATGTCACTGAAGGAACGAAAAGAAGAGGATATTGGCTTTGAAATTTTTTCTGACACTACAGAAGACCACCGTGAGATACTCGCCGGAAGCGATACCGAACAGGTATATCTGACCTCTGGAACATACCACCGTTTGGCTAACATGATCCGAGTGGGGTGGCATCCACGATTCGAAGAACTTATGCGAGAACTCAAGGAGATGTCATGATAGACGTCCTTTTCGAACAGAAGGTAATCCAGAATACAGGCCTTGCAGCTGAAACGATCTGGCAAACAGTTCATGAAACTTACGAGGCGAAAGGTCGCACCGAAGGTGTGCCATTTCCCCTGCTGTTTCTTGTCCTTCCCCTTGCCTTTCATAAGCGTACAGCAGCAGTATTGGCCTTAAAAACTCAACCAGGAGCTATCTACAAGGCTCTCGCCGATGATCGTGAAATTACCGTTGGGCTTCAAGCCCGAATGGAAGCCCTGTCGGAACGTACGTTCCACGCATTATCCATTGCCTTTTCGACCGGATTGCTAAGAATGGATCAAGACCATCAGCGCCAGGTACTCCCTGGCAAGAAGACTCCTCCAGTAACACATGTCACTGATGACGTAAGAACTATCCTAAAGGCTGCCAAGCGAGTTGGGCAAACCTTTGCTGAACTAACCATTGTGCAAATTACCAGCCATTTGGAGATAAAATTCTAATGAAAATTGCGATACTGAAAATTATCCTTTGGCCGAAAGACATCGAACAAAGCCCGCGCGTGATTCCTTTTTCCCCGGGCAAGATTAATGTCATTACGGGGGAGAATGCTACAGGCAAGTCGGCTTTGACCTCGATTATTGACTATTGTCTTGGCAGTGGAAAATGCTCAATTCCAGTTGGTTTGATTCGCGACGTGACAAGCTGGTTTGGTCTCCATCTTCAATTGGCAAACACAGAGATGATTGTCGCCCGACGCAATCCAGAAGACCAACAGAATACGAGTGATCTTTATTGGGCAGAGGGACTTAATTTGTCCGTTCCGAGTAACGTTGAAAAAAATGCTCGGGTGGACGACCTTAAAAACCGATTCAATCAAATCTCTTATCTTCCTAACCTCGATTTCTCTTCAGACGAAAAGGTTGGTTATGCTGGACGCCCTAGCTTTCGCGACATGGCCGCGTTTAATTTCCAGCCTCAGCACATTGTCGCTAACCCTTATACTTTCTTTTACAAGGCAGATACAACAGAGCATCGCGAAAAATTGCGAGTAATTTTCCCCCTTGTTTTGGGGGCAATTGACGCAAGCACACTCGCCAAGCAACGCGAATTAAAGGACACCGAACGTGAGCATGATCGCCTCAAGCGTGAATTAGACGCTCGCCTCAGTGCCGCTCATGCTTGGGAAGCCGAAATTGAAAGCTACTATTTACAGGCGTGGACACTTGGACTGCTACCGGACTCACCGGCCCATGAAGTGGGCTGGTCGTTGGACAAATACATTTTAGAGTTACAAAAAGTCCCTGAGACTATCAAAGCTATGGACATTCCAGATATTAAAGAAGGAACCAGCGAGGCGGCAGTTACCGAGTTGACCTCCCTTATTAATGAGGAAGATCGGCAAGCCCAGGAGATCGGCTCGATCAGGCGAAGGCTGGGAAAACTCGATCAGCTTTCCTCTTCTGTCAATGAGTACAGCATCACGCTTACAAATCAAGAAGATCGGATGCAAGGTGTCGGCTGGTTCGAGAAAAGCTTGCTAAATTCTTATGAGTGTCCTGTTTGTGCTGCCATTCACACCGAGGGCAATTCTCGTCTCGCTGAGCTGACAAATTTGGCGCGTGAATTGAAATCCCTTACCTCGTCGGTAAATCAGGCCCCAGCTAAACTTGATCGAGAACTTGCAGTGTTGCGTCAGGACCTCCGTGAGCGTGAAGTGGCCATTTCCAAAATTCGTCAAAAGCGAAAGTTTGTAGAAGGCCGTTCGAACGAGTTGTCTGCCCAACGGCAACGCGTAAGACAAATCTATCTATTCGTCGGTCGTGTTGAGCAAGCATTAGAGAATGTAAGTGCCAGCCGTAATGTTGATGATCTTCGTGAACAAGTGAAAGTTTTGGCACAGAGAATTGTTGAACTTAAACGAGAGCTCGATCCACATAAACAACGCGAACGACTTAATGCCGCTATCGACACCGTGTCTGCGAAAATTGCGCACTATGCTCGACGTTTACAGCTTGAGCATGCGACTGAAAACGTTCGCCTCAATATTCGCGAACTGAGCTTACAATTTGGCCGACTTTCCGGTCGAACCGATTTTCTTTGGGAAGTTGGCAGTGGGCAGAACTGGGTCGGGTATCATGTTGCTGGTTTGCTAGCCCTACACGCACATTTCATGAGCTCGAGCAGCAATCCGGTACCACGTTTCCTTGTCATTGACCAGCCGAGTCAAGTTTATTTTCCCGATGCATGGCCTTCGATGGAGCAAACTCCGAATGGACATGATAGGATTGGTTACTCTTCGGACATTGCCGGCGTACACCGCATTTTCAGTGCCTTGTCTCGTTTTATGGATGCGGTGACAGGCGAATTTCAGATGATTGTGACTGAACATGCAGGGTCCATCACTTGGGAAGGAATTCCTCATATACATCTCGTTGGTAACTGGCGTAAAGGACACGACGAATTTCTCATCCCTGCTTCTTGGCTGAAAAGGGAGGGATAAATGCAGTGCAGAATGATTCGATGCGATTTTGGATCATTTGAGACTTTTTGATGCACTAAATTTGGACAAAAAGAGCAGGGTATGATTGACGTCCCCAACGTCTTAAACCCAACTTCTGTAACCATGTTTGAGAAAAACAGTCACTATCAACTTATGGGCCTGGGTTTCGCAAGATATTCACAAAAAATATCTTGACCGGCCGGCGAAATGTTATATTCTATGCGACAAAGATAGGCTATAAAGAATATGAATGACGATCGAAATATAACACGAGGCCAGTTGGGAAAGATTGAGGCCGCCTTTCTCGCCAAGGCAGGTGCTCATCCCACCTTCAGCCTTGCCTTGGCGCGACAGATACTGGGGCATGCAAAGGGCGACCCAACGCCTCAGTTTCTTGAGCGGCTTCAGAGTAAAGGCTGGATAAGGCGCATCCGCAGGGGGCGGTTCGCCGTTATTCCACTTTCTTCCGGCGAAGACCGTTCGCCGCAGTTGCACGAGTTTGTGGTCGCCATGGAGCTGGTTTCTCCGGCAGTGATCGCCTACTGGTCGGCCCTCAACCATCACGGCATGACGGAACAACTTCCCCGCACGGTTTTCGTGGCGACAGATCACCCCGTGCGTCGACAACCGGGCGATGTACTGGGAGTGCCCTACAAGCTCGTGTCGCTGAAACCAGACAAACTTTTTGGCGTCATGAAGGACTGGATAGACGAGATCCCCTTCAGTGTCACCGACCGGGAAAAAACGATTATTGACGGACTGGACCTTCCTCAGTACGTAGGCGGAGTCAGCGAGATTACCAAGGCATTGACGGGTTCCTGGAAGATGCTGGACGAGAAAAAGCTGAGAAAATACGCCGCCAAAATCGGTAACTCCGCTGTCACAAAGCGTCTGGGGTTTATAATGGAAGCGCTGGGAATGGGAGACGTCGAAGCGCTTCGCACAGAGATACCTCGTGCCCCCGGTTTTTCCGCCCTTGACCCGACCATGCCGAAGCACGGGAAATACAACAGAAGGTGGGGCCTTCTGGTAAACGCGGAGATACAAACGTGATCACTACCGCGGAACTGCATCGTGTGGCGGAAAAGGAAGGGCTCCGGTTTGATCAGGCCGAAAAAGACTACGTCATCCTCTGGCTTCTGTCAGGATTGGCGCATTCAGAGGCCAAAGACCACGGCTGGGTGTTCAAGGGTGGGACATGTTTAAGGCATTGCTACTACAGGGGCTACCGGTTTTCTGAGGACATTGATTTCAGTTGCAGGCATAGCGGAGACAACCTTGAAACATCGCTCCACCTGCTCGATACGGTTGCCGTATGGGTTTTTCATGAATCAGGGGTCCACTTGTCCATGCGGGAGCCCGTGACGGTGCCGGGCGATTTTCAGATCGAGATTCCCATGGAATACAACAGGGGCGGAGCGCGACGGCAGGGATTGCCGCAGGTAAAAGTTCATCTTACCTTTGATGAGCCTATTCTTGATGAAGCGGTTGATTGCTCAGTTACGCCGGGGTATTCAGACCTTTCGGCATTCGGGATCACGGCTTACTCCAAAAGAGAAATCGTGGCGGAAAAGCTGAGATCTCTGCTTCAGCAGCAGAAAAAGTGGCCACGTCCGAGAGATTTATATGATCTCTGGTATATCCTGTGCAAAACAAGAGAGCGTTTTTCATGGCAAGAACTAAAACCTCTTTTTGATGAGAAGTGCCGTATTCGGGAGGTGCAGCCTGATATTACAAGCTTGACTTCGGACGTGCTGCGCGAGTGGAACGAAAATGCCTGGTTAAACCGATTGGGGCCCATGCTGAAAGACGTGCCGGCTTTTGATCGCCTGTGGAAGGAATGGGTCAAGACCTTTCACAAGTTGGTAGAGGATACGAAGTGAGGACGCCCTACATGGAGACTCGATACGAACAATGAATTCGGATTTCAATCATCAGACAGCCCGCCTAAGACTCGACGAGCGCAATCACGTCGAAAAACCACTTCTCGAGCAGCTTTCAGGTCTCGGTTGGGAGATCATTGATCTCGACAACAAACAGCATCCCGCCGATAGCCACCGGGATAGCTTTACCGAAGTGGTGATGCCGGCGGTGCTGCGCGAGCAGTTGAAGGTCATCAATACTTGGCTGGAAGACGACCAGGTTGAAGAAGTGGTCAAGCAGCTCACCGCCGGCTTTCCCGGTACCAGACTGATCGAGAACAATCGCCATGTCTTGAACCTGCTGTTGGAAAACACCAGCGTCAGCGAGAACCGAAAGACAGGTGAAAAGAGCCCTACGGTGCGCTTTATCGATTTCGAGCATCGGTTCAACAACCGCTTTATGGCGGTCTGTCAGTTCAAGGTGCGAATCTTAGGCACCGAGCACCACATTCTTCCGGACATCGTGCTTTTCTTAAATGGCCTGCCGGTTGTGGTGATCGAGTGCAAATCGCCCAAAGTCAAGGAGCCCATGGCCGAGGCCATTGACCAGATACTGCGTTACAGCGAGCAGCGCGGGGCCAAGGGCGAAGGCAGTGCGCCGCTGTTTTATTACAACCAGTTCATGGTCGCCACCTGCCGCCAGCAGGCCAAGTTCGGCACCATCACTACCCACAGCGAGCGGCTTTTTTTCCGCTGGGCGGATCCCTATCCCCGCACCGTGGAGGATCTGGAACACGGCGCCAGCGGTCCCAACGACCAGCAGCGCCTGGTGGCCGGAATGCTCGATCGCGACAACCTGCTCGATCTGATCCGCACCTTCACCCTTTTTTCTACCAACGACAAAGGCGAGACTATCAAAATCGTGGGCCGCTACCAGCAGTTTCGGGCGGTGAAGCTGGGGGTGCAGCGCCTGTTGGAAGGCCGCAACCCCCGCGATCGCAGCGGCATTATCTGGCATACTCAAGGCTCGGGCAAATCGCTGACCATGATGTTCATGGTGCGCGAGATGTATCGTCATCCTACCTTATCCAAATGGAAGGTGGTCTTTGTCACCGACCGCACCCAATTGGAGCAGCAGCTTTCGGAAACCAGTCAGAGCATCGGTTTTTCCGTCAAGGTTGCCGACAGCATCCGCACCCTGAAAGAACTCTTACGCTCGGATTCTTCGGATCTGGTGATGGCCATGATCCATAAGTTTCGCGAAGCGGACTTGACGCAAACCTTTCCGGAGTTAAATCCCAGCCCGCATATTCTGGTGATGACCGACGAAGCGCATCGCTCCCAGTACGCCATGCTCGGAGCCAATCTGGACAAGGGAATTCCCAATGCGGCCCGGATCGGCTACACCGGCACCCCCATCGACAAAACCGAGCGGGTTTTTGGCGATTATATCGACAAATACACCATGCGCCGGTCCATCGAAGATGGTGTAACCCTGGAGATTGTTTATGAAGGCCGCACCCACAATGCCGAAGTGGCGGACCAGACGAGCATGGACACCGCCTTTGCCGATGTGTTCAGCGAATATAACTTGCAAGAGCGCATGGAGATCCTCGGTTACGGCTCCCGTGACGCCTATCTGGAAGCCAAATCCACCATCAAGGCCAAGGCCGGAGATATGGTGGAACACTACCTGACCCACGTCTTCCCCAACGGTTACAAGGCCCAGGTGGTTGCCGTCTCGCGGGAAGCGGCCGTGCGGTACAAGACCTACATCGATGCGGCCATAGTCGAGGCTATCGCCGCCCTTGGAAAAGACAATCCGGACAGCATCGATCTGGACCGGCTTAAAAAGATGCAAACCGATGTGATCATCTCCGGAGGGCACAACGATCTGCCGCACATTAAGGCGTATTCGGATAAGTCAAGGCACGAAACGAGCATCAAGAGCTTCAAGCTTCCTTTTGACGGCGAAGATGAGGGAATCACCGGCAACATGGGTATCGTCATAGTCCGGGACATGCTGCTCACCGGATTTGACGCACCGGTGGAGCAGGTGATGTATCTTGACAAGGTGGTCGTTGCCCACAACCTGCTGCAGGCCATCGCCCGGGTGAACCGGGTCGGCGGCGAGGGGAAGGACAAGGGGTTTGTGGTCGATTACGTCGGCATCGGCCATCACCTGAAAAAAGCCATCGAAATCTCCGACGAGCGCGAGCAGAAGGACGTTCTCGATGCCCTAAGCTTTCCGGAAAAAGAGCTGAATGATTTGCGGGTCGCCCACCGGTCGATTATGGCGTTTTTTGAAAAGCATGGTTTGACCGACCTCAATGACCATGACGCCTTTTTCGACCTTTTTTACGATGAAGATGTGCGCTTTGAGTACTTGCTGGCATTTAAAGGATTCACCAAGAGCCTCAACCTCGTCTTCCCGGCCAAGGAAGCGCTCGACTTCATGCCGGATTACCAGCAGCTCTCCGAAATCAACGTACTGGCGGGAAAACATTTCCGCGACGCGCGTTTGAGCATGAAGGGGATTCCGCCCAAGCTCAGGGGAATTACCGATGCATATCTGGAATCCAAGGGCATTGACCTCAAAGTTGCCCCCATCTCGATTCTGGACCAGGACTTTGAAAGTCAGGTCGGAAAAAGAAAACGGACCAAAACCAAGGCCGCCGAGGTCGAGCATGCCATACGACACCATCTTGATGTGGACCTGGATGACGATCCCGATCTGCAAGCCTCCTTTGCCGAGACCCTGAAGAAAATCCTGGAGGATTTTCAAAAAAACTGGAAAAAGATTTACGAGGAGCTGGAAAAACTGCGGCAACGCATCATCAATGCCCGAAAGGAGCCGACTTACGGCCTGCACCGTAAAAAACAGATGCCGCTGTTTCGCATGTTCAGGCGGGAAATTTTCGGGAGTAGTGATGATATCATATCTCAAGCAGCTCCGTCAGCAGCTGGTGAACCCCCTCCTCCCATTTGGATGAACGAAGAAGATAAAATCACTCACCTGGTGGATTTGACCCAGAAAACTTTTCTGGTGGTAGAGCGGGAATTAAAACTCACCGGCTTCTGGGAGAGCATCCCGGCCCGCAACAAGCTCAAGGCGGATCTGCAAACAATTCTGCTGGCAGAGGAATTTGTCAAACTTCCCGATCTCATCAAAAACCGCGCCCATATTATTTCCAGGATTGTGGAGATTGCGGAAAAGAACAACGACACCATCCTGTATGCAGAGTGACATGGATCTTGATTACACCATTGTAAGGTCGCCCAGGCGCCGTAAACTGACCATCACAGTCGAACGGGACCGTTCCGTGGTCGTACATGCACCGGAATCGACATCGGGGGAAAAGATCCATCAGGTGGTGGACGCAAAGCGCCAATGGATTTTCGAAAAAATGCGCCACCCCCAGAAATACCGGGATCTGCCCCATCCTCCGGGAAAGGAGATCGTCAACGGTGAATCCGCCCTATACCTTGGCCGACACTACCGCATTGAAGTGGTCAAATCGGGGCTATCCGAGATTCGATTCAACCAGCGCTTTTATATCCCTGCCGACCACGCCGGAAAACGGCAGGAGGTTTTGCGGGAATGGTATATACAGCGGGCCGAGGCCAAGATCATCCCCAGGGTGAAACATCACGCCCGCGTGCTCGGTGTGGCCTATTCAAAAGTCAAAATAGTCGACAACCTTTATCGCTGGGGTTCCTGCACCGTGAACAACAATGTAAATTTCAACTGGCGCCTAATGAAAGCGCCCATGTTTGTCATTGACTACGCCATTATTCATGAGCTGGCCCACCTCATCGAGGCCAACCACACTACCAGATTCTGGAACATCATCCGCGCCCAGGCCCCGACCATGGAAAAGGCAAAGGCTTGGTTGAAAGAAAACGGACAGTTGCTGGAAGAGGCCATATAACGGGCGCGGGTGCAACGACCACTGGAGGGTGTGGGGGATTGGGGAAGCTAACCCCTTGCTTTTTAGATATATAACGCTGTAAGGTTGTTAGGTTCCCTAAGAGGCTCATGATGTCCAAAGGGACGGGATGCTGGCAGGAATAGGTTGGCTGGGGGCTGTGTTTAGCCATACGGCGTTTCGAGGTGGGTGAAGCGATGCTTGCGTGCAGGCAGGTGATTGAAGAACCCCGCAGCAAGCTGAGGGGAATCTCCCAAATTTAAGGAGAATCCTTTATATTTTAAGTTCGCTCGCCCAGTTAAATGCCGCTTTGCGGCCCTCCTCTGGAGGATTTAACCGGGCTCGCTAACCTTTATCCGCCTCGGGCGGTCCGCCGCAAGCAACGGGGAATGCACTCGGTGTGAATTTTCAGAATTTTTTGACAAGGCTCCGATCGAATCCGGATTTCGGAGAAAAGGCGCTTCCCAAACTCAGGAAGCGACTTGTCCCCACCGTTTGCGAGAGAATGGGGGACGCCGGTACTTTTGTTGCGTTTTGCCAGGGCCTTATTCTCCAGAATTGAATTGAAAGCCAAAGGGACGGGGGCAGGGTTGACTGACCGGAAAAAATGGACGGGCCATGCGGGACGCGGCCAACTTGTAAACTTATGTGAGTGAACGGGCGTGGGGAGTGTGGGAATCGAGAGCATTAGCGTTTAATTCGCTTTTCCGGTTGAGGTGATGGTAGTTCCGCCATGAGCATGAATGAATGAAGGGGTCCAGGATGGCAAAGAGCCTCGCAAGATCAGCATCGTATTGGAGCAGAGACAGCCATGAACGCAAATGAACGTCAGTTGCGGGAGGTGATCCGTCAGGGGGAAGGCATCTCGACGGAGTTCAAGGAGTGTGCCGAGGCCAGCTCACCCGGGATGTCTACGAGACGGTGTGTGCCTTCCTCAACCGGCACGGCGTGACAATTCTGCTTGGCGTTAAGGACTCGGGCGAGGTGACGGGCATCGACCCCGATGCCGTTGGATGTTAAATTTAATCGCAATATGCAAAAAAACCAGTTTGTCAAGCCGAACGCAAAGCGGAGTGGCCGGGAAACGCTGACCCGTAAACCCACCGGGCATGTAGCGGCATAATGGGGACGAGCCGCGACAATTCCCTGATGTTGTCCCGCAGCTCTCGGGTTTCTCCCAAACCTACCCAACGTTCACCAAATCAAGTCCCATCCTGAACTGAGACCTGCATAGCGAGGCGCATTGTTCCGACCACAGTATGCTGCGGTCACATATTGCTTGATCCCCAAGGCCTAATTCCCTATAGTCGGAAATCGGAAAAGGAAGTTGTGACCACCTTACCAAATACCGAACAGGCAGGCGTCCCGCCTGCCCTGCGAAAACAAATAATTTCTCACAAGTCCCAGTTATGAGCAGGTCTGTCGCAGGGGCGTCCCCGCCGACCAGGCGGTGAGGCGTTTCCTTTCACCTTATATCAAATTTCGAAGTGCCGGAGGGGCCCGGAAAGGAGAACATCATGACCCACCACGAGGTGTATCAACAGTTACTGGCGGTGATGAAAAAACGCGGGGGCGGCTACTCGGGAATGGATATTCCGGAATTCTACGCCATGGCGGAAGAACTCTTCACGCCCGCAGAGGCTGAGGTCAACAATGCCATGCCGCGGGGGCCTTTTACGGCCAAAGACCTGGCTCGGGAGATGGGCCGGGACGAAGCGGAACTGGAAAAAACCTTGGAGTCCATGGCCGACAAGGGACTGTGCGTGGCCGTCAAAATGAACGGGATCCAGTTTTACCAGAGCGCCCGGTTCATGCCCGGCATACTGGAGTTCCAATTTATGCCGGGATTGACGACCGAACGGCACAAGAAGCTCGCCCGGCTCATCGCCGCCTATAAAAAGGCCTGCGACCAGAAAACCGACGCAACGGCGGTCACCTTTCCGCCCACCCGGGTCATCACCGTGGACCGGGCCGTGGCCGCCGGGAATCAGGTCCATACCTACGACCAGGTGGAGACCTATATTGACCAGTACGACCCCATTGCGGTGACTACCTGCTACTGCCGTCATGCGGCCGTCCTGCGCGACGAGGACATTCACGGGATGCCCCTGGATGTCTGCATGCAGTTCGGCCTGGGCGCCCGGTTCGCCATCGAGCGGTTAGGCGGGCGGAAGGTAACCAAGGAAGAGGCCCGGGAAGTCTTGAAACAATCGGAAGAGGCCGGTCTGATTCACATGAGCATGAACACCACCGAAGAGGTGGGCTTCATCTGTAATTGCGACCGGTGGCACTGCGTGTCGGTAAAACAGGCACTGGCCAAGCCCAAACCCGCCCTCTATTTTTATTCCGGCTTTGAACCCCGTTTCGAGGCCGAGCGCTGCGTGGCCTGCGGGACATGCCTGGAACGGTGCCCGGCGGAGGCCCTCTCTCTGGGAGAAGAAGGACCCCCGCAGGTGGATCGCGACCGCTGTTTCGGTTGCGCCGTATGTGCCACCGGCTGCCCGTCGGATGCGATCGCCATGGTCAGCCGGCCGGGCTTTCCCGAAATCCCGAAGAACGGCAGGGCCCTGGGGGAGGCCATCAAGGCGAGCCGGAGCATTGGGGCTTGAAAATAGAATCCGGTTCTGCCAACCGGCTTTGAAGATTTGATCGGTTTTGTGACCAATCTGGGCCTTATTCTCCGGATTTGAATTGAAAGCAGAATGGACAGAGGCTGCACAAATCTCTTCCTATAAAGAGCATGCCCGAGACAGTGTCTCGGATGTCCAAAGGCCTGACAACGGCGTCTCCAGACTTTTCCAAATTGCTTATCCGCCGAAGTTCTCCACAAGATCAGGCTAACCTGGTCCCATGACGCGGGAAGACAAACGGTTTTCGTATAAACTTACACAGAAGATGAAAATGATCATAAGACGCTGACTGCTACACGTCAGGGGATCGGTTATCATGGGGGATATGCCGCATCATATTCTCAAAGAAGTGTTCGGGTACGATGCATTCAGGCCGCTTCAGGCGGAGGTTATCGAAAACGTCTTGAGCAGACGCGACACCCTGGTCATCATGCCCACGGGCGGTGGCAAGTCGCTGTGTTATCAGATCCCTGCACTGATCTTTCCGGGCCTGACCATCGTTGTATCCCCTTTGATCTCCCTCATGAAAGACCAGGTGGAGCAGCTGGACCAGGCCGGGGCCCCGGCCGCATTCCTGAACAGTTCATTGACCACCGGACAATTCCGACACAATGTGCAGGCCGTGAAGGAGGGGACCGTCAAACTCCTCTACATGGCCCCCGAGGCCCTGTTGCGACCCGGCATGCTGACCCTTCTTTCGTCCCTTCGGGTGGACTGTCTGACCATTGACGAGGCCCACTGCATCTCGGAATGGGGGCACGACTTCCGGCCCGAATACCGGCAGCTTGCCGGGGTGAGGGGCCGCTTCCCCGGTGCGGTGTGTACGGCCCTCACGGCCACGGCCACGCCCCGGGTCCGGGAAGACATCAAGGCCAGTCTCGGGTTCAGGGACGCAAACGAATTTGTGGGGAGTTTCAACCGCGAAAACCTCTTCATCCGGGTGGACCACAAAATTGACCCTTTTGCGCAGACCGTGGCGTTTATCCAAGAATTCCCGGACCAGTCCGGGATCATCTACTGTTTCTCCCGCCGGCAGGTGGATGACCTTTCCACGGCCCTTCATCACCGGGGGTACTCGGTCCGGCCCTATCATGCGGGCATGTCGGATGCCGACCGGAACAGAAACCAGGAACTCTTTATACGGGATGATGTCCAGATCATGGCGGCCACCATCGCCTTCGGCATGGGTATCGACAAGCCCAATGTGCGGTTTGTGGTCCACTACGACCTTCCCAAGAATATGGAGGGCTATTACCAGGAGATCGGCAGGGCCGGCAGGGACGGCCTTTTGTCCCACTGTCTCCTCCTGTTCAGCTACGGCGATATCCAGAAGGTCAAGCACTTTATCGACCAGAAACCGGACCATGAGCAGCGGATCGCCAATATCCATCTGAATGCCTTTTTGGGGTTCATAGAGACGGAGGCGTGCCGGCGGATCCCTCTGCTGGATTATTTCGGGGAGGCGTATCCCATAAAAAATTGCGGGGCGTGCGACAACTGCCTGACGGATGAAAAGGACCTGACGGATATCACCATTGCCGCACAGAAATTTTTGTCCTGCGTCAAGCGGACCGGGGAACGGTTCGGGGCCGGCCACATTATCGATGTCCTGCGCGGATCCCAGGCCAAAAGGGTCCTCGGTCTCAGGCATCATCAGCTCTCCACCTACGGGATCGGGACGGAACATTCCAAGAAGGAGTGGTACTATCTCTCCCGCCAGTTCATCCAGAAAAAGCTCCTGAATCAGGATATGGAATTCGGGGGGCTCAGCTTGACCGAAAACGCCTGGAAGGTCATGAAGGGCCGGGAAAAGGTCCTGGGGCGGCTTGCGGAGCCCCGGCCGGATCCGGAGGTGCAGGCGGCGGGGGCATATGACAGGGCCTTGTTCGATATCCTCCGAAAGGAGCGAAAGCGTCTGGCCGACAGCGCCAATGTCCCCCCCTACGTAATCTTCCCTGACCGGACCCTGATGGAGATGGCTACCTTTTTTCCACAAAGCGAGATGCGGCTGATGGATATTCACGGGGTAGGCGCGGCCAAGCAGAAGACCTACGGACCTTTGTTCCTTGATATGATTCGGGACTACTGCAAACCCCGTGGAATCCATGAGACCGCTAAAGGGACGCGAAAAAGACCTGTTCACGTCTCCCGAAGAAATGGTGGAGCGGGCCTATGACATGCAGGGCGACCGGATCGCGTATGTTCAGGAGAACGACAAGACGTCACACGAGAGTGGAAGGGAACCATGATGGGTACCATAAATCTGTTCACCATAGGCTTCACCCGGAAACCGGCCGAGGCGTTTTTCGGCAGGCTGCAGAGGGCCGGGGTGAAACGGGTCATCGACATACGCCTCAACAATGTGTCGCAGCTCGCCGGTTTTACCAAGCGGGATGACCTTCGCTATTTTCTGAAGGCCATCGGTGGAATCGACTATATTCACCTGCCGGAGCTGGCCCCCACCCAGGAGATCATGGACAATTTCAAGAAAAAGAAGGGGGACTGGTCGGCTTACGAAAAGGCGTTTTGGTCCCTGTTACGCCAAAGAAAGCCCGAAGAGACCCTTTTAAGGGACCTGTTCGACAATGCCTGTCTCCTCTGCAGTGAGGACAAACCCGACCATTGCCATCGCCGCCTCGTGGCCGAACACCTGGCAGAGACATGGGGAGGGGTTAAAATCGTCCATCTCTAACAAGAACTTCGTCCTGGGCAGTCGGATCGTACCTGTGGTAAAACCGGAGCATCTGGTGGCGCTCGAGGGCTTTGCCATCAAAACGATGGCTCCCTCAGCCCTCATTCTTTTATACCCGCCGTGACTTCCATAAAAACCTCGCAGCCCGATGGAAGACGCCAGGCCCTTTTTGCACAACCCTCAGAAGCTCCACCAGGCCTGATTTCCGTTGAAATCCAGGGCTGCATCAATTATACAGCAGAATACCTTGTGAAAAGGGGGGTAACCCATGGCATCCATGCGGATGAGGGCTGTAAAGGGCATTCGGATCGGGGATCGGTTCTGTGTGACCCGGACCTTCACGGAACGGGATGTCATTGACTTTGCAGAAACAACCCGGGACTACAATCCCGTACATTTTGACAGGCGATTTACAGCGATCAAGAACTTCAGAGGAAGGATCTGCCACGGACTGCTGGTCGGGAGCCTGCTGACCGAGATCGGGGGGCAGGTGGGCTGGCTGGCAACGGAGATGAATTTCAAATTCAAAAAGCCCGTATATATCGGCGATACCGTCACCTGTGAGCTGACCATTAAAAAGATGAATGACCGGGGGTTTGGCGAGGCAGAGGTGGTATTCACCCATTCGGACGGCACCGTGGTCATCGAGGCCGAGGTAAAGGGAAATCTCCCCGGCGGACCTGAAAGAGAGGTCATGCGCCAGATGCTGAACGGGGGGGACCCGACCAATCCCATTGGAAAAGCGTGTAAAGTGGATTAGGGGGCGTCGGGAATGTTCCGGGAGGGGTATCGCCCTTGACAAAAAGATGCGGTATGATATGGAAACAGCACCCCTGATGCATCGTGAACTGCAGGACTTGCAGGCGCCTGCCGCTGTCATGCCGGCTTCACCACGGGACCACTGATCCCACCTTTGCAAACCGCAAGCACCTCAGCACACGGGTCTGACATCGCTGTAAGGCTGAGTGCCCGCTCTCCGGGCCCGGCCATGGCAGGGAGGAAAATTATCGTCATTTGGAGGAGATATGAATGCGGAACATCTCAACAGGATTGCGGGTCAGCTGAGTCTGCCGCTCCGGCAGGTGGAGGCCGCGGCCCGGCTGCTTGACGCAGGGGACACGGTCCCCTTCATTGCCCGGTACCGGAAAGAGGTCACCGGCTCCCTCGACGAGGTGGCCATCACGTCGATCCGCGACACCATGGCCCAGATGGAGGCCCTGGACAACCGGAGGGACGCCATCCTGAAATCGCTCAGGGAGCGGGAAATCCTTACGGAAGCGCTGGAAAAAAGTATCGTTTCTGCCGATACCCTGACTACCCTGGAGGACATCTATCTCCCCTACAGGCCCAAACGTCGCACCCGGGCCACGGTGGCCAGGGAAAAGGGACTGGAGCCCCTGGCAACCCTTATCTTCGAACAATCGGACGAGACCGACCCGGTGGCGGCCGCGGCCGGGTATATCGACCCGGAAAAGGGGGTGGCCACCGCAGAGGAGGCCCTTGCCGGGTGCCGCGACATCATTGCCGAGTGGGTGAACGAAGATCAGGCGGCCCGAGAGGGGATGCGGGCCCTCTATGGACGGAAAGGGATTTTTCACTGCAAGGTGATTCCGGGAAAGGAGACCGAAGGGGCCAAGTTCAGAGACTACTTTGATTGGGAAGAGCCTGTTCCGGCTGCGCCGTCGCACCGGATCCTGGCCATGCGCAGGGGGGAGAAGGAGGGCGTGATCGACCTGCGGATCGAGCCCCCTGAGGCGGAGGCCCTGGCCGTTCTGGAGGAGATGTTTGTCAAGGGAGAGGGCGCGGCGTCTCAACAGGTCAAAGAGGCGGTGCATGACGGGTATAAGCGGCTCCTCTCCATTTCCATGGAAACAGAGGCCCGGCTGGAGACCAAGAAACGGGCCGACGAGGACGCCATCAAGGTGTTTGCGGGTAATCTGAGGGAACTCCTCCTGGCCCCGCCCCTCGGGCAAAAGCGGGTCATGGCCATCGATCCCGGGATCCGCACCGGCTGTAAGGCGGTCTGTCTCGATCGCCAGGGCAAACTGCTGAAGACAGAAACCATATTCTTGTTCAAGTCTGAAAATGCCAAGCAAGAGGCCGGGAAGACGGTTCAGAGACTGGTGGAGGCCCATGGGGTGGAGGCCATCGCCATCGGGAACGGGACCGCAGGAAGGGAGACCGAAGCCTTTGTCCGGTCGCTCCCCCTTTCGGCCGATATCCCGGTGGTGCTCGTCAATGAGAGCGGGGCCTCCATCTATTCGGCATCGGATGCGGCCAGAGAGGAATTCCCCGATCTGGACCTGACCTACCGGGGGGCCGTATCCATCGGAAGGCGGCTCATGGATCCTCTGGCCGAACTGGTAAAGATCGATCCCAAGTCGATCGGGGTGGGCCAGTACCAGCACGACGTCAACCAGCCGGCCCTCAAGCGGAGCCTGGACGACGTGGTCATGAGCTGCGTCAACGGGGTGGGGGTGGAGGTTAACACGGCCAGCCAGCAGCTTCTTGCCTATGTGTCGGGCCTGGGTCCCCAACTGGCCCGAAATATCGTCACCCATCGCGATAAGAACGGCGCCTTTTCCTCCAGGGAGAAGCTCAAGGAGGTCTCCCGCCTGGGACCCAAGGCATTTGAGCAGTCCGCAGGGTTTCTCCGAATTCGGGACGGGGAAAACCCGCTGGATGCCAGTGCGGTTCACCCGGAATCCTACGGCATTGTGGAGGCCATGGCCATGGACCTCGGTCTCGGGGTGGCGGATCTCCTGACCAGGGACGCCGTTCGGGAGCGGATCGATTTGAACCGGTATGTGACGGATACCGTGGGAATCCCTACGCTGACCGATATCCTGGCCGAACTGGCCAGACCCGGGCGGGACCCGCGCCGCCAATTCGAGATCTTTACGTTCAAGGAAGGGGTGGAAAAGATCGAGGAAGTGGAGCCGGGCATGCGCCTCCCCGGCGTAGTTACCAATGTGACCGCGTTCGGGGCCTTTGTGGATATCGGGGTTCACCAGGACGGGCTGGTGCATATCAGTCAACTGGCGGACCGGTTTGTCAGGGATCCCAACGAGGTGGTGAAGGTCCATCAGCAGGTGACGGTCAGGGTCCTGGAGGTGGATCTGGAGAGAAAGCGGATCAGCCTTTCCATGAAGGAGGGACCTGTACAGCCATCTGAAAAGGGAGGGAAAAAATCAACGCCGCCGGGCAAAAGGACCCAGGCCGACGCCCCGAAGAAGCGGCCGCCGGCCCCGTTCAACAATCCCTTTGCCAAGAGTTTTAACAAATAGGGGGATACGCCATGGAGCCGAGGCCCTCGACACCGTCTTGTCTGTCAACTCATCTGAACCTTTGAACCTCTGAACCCTGAACCTCTTTTGATATGGAAACCTGGCGACTCTTAGATACCCCCCCCATGACGGCCGCGGGAAATATGGCCCTGGATGAGACCCTGGTGGAGCTGAAGGGTCAGGGAAGGACCCCCAATACCCTCCACTTCCTCCAGTTCTCCCCCCGGGCCGTGCTGGTGGGATTTCATCAATCCGTATCAGAGGAGATCCGGCTGGACCACTGCCTGGAACACGGGATCGACATCAACCGCCGGGTCACGGGCGGGGGCGCCATATTGTTTGATGAAAGCCAGCTCGGGTGGGAGGTGATCTGCGACAAGGCCTTTTTTGACGTGAAGATGCCCAATAACCGCCTTTTCAGGCGGCTGTGCGAGCCCGTGGTCACGGCCCTAAGGCGGTTGGGCCTCGAATCGTCTTTCAGGCCCCGCAATGATATCGAGATCAACGGGAGAAAGATCTCCGGCACCGGCGGGACCGAATCCGACGACGCCTTTCTGTTTCAGGGGACCATGCTGACCGACTTTGACGCGGACGCCATGCTCAGGAGCCTGCGGATTCCTGTGGAAAAATTGAAGGCCAAGGAGATCGATTCGGTAAAGGAACGGGTGACGTGTCTCAAATGGGAACTGGGCTATGTCCCGGAACTGGACGCGGTGAAGGAGGCCATCCGTACCGGCTTTTCAGAGCATCTGGGGATCCGGCTGGAACCGGGAGGGTTGACCCAAGAGGAAGACCGGCTTTTCAGACAAAAACTCCCATATTACCGGTCCAGGCGATGGATCGACCGGGTGCGGACCCCGGCGGCCCGCCATGAGGTGGTCCGGTCGGCCTACAAAAACGAGGATGGGCTGGTGCGGTTCACCTTTGCGGCGGACCTTCAGAGAAACCGCGTCAAAGACATCCTGATTACCGGGGACTTCCTCTCTTTTCCCACCCGGGCACTCTATGACATGGAGGCCCGGTTGCGGGGGGCGCGGCTGAAGAGAGGGGAGCTTGACGGCATTATTCGGGGGTTCTTTGAAGAGGGGCGGATCCGGGTCCCGGGGATGTCCTGCGAGGACTTCCTGAAGCCGGTGGACCAGGTGCTTCAGAAGATCGCCATCGCCCGGCACGGCATCCCCTTGGAATACTGCAACCTGATCTCCGTGACCAACGGTTCTTTCGATGAGGTGCTGAGACGACACCCGTCGGTCCTCCTCCTACCCTATTGCTCCAAGGACCTGGGCTGTAACCTGAGACACAAAAAGGGGTGCAGGGCGTGCGGCAAGTGTTCCATCGGCGCGGCCTGGACCCTCGGCAGGTTGCGGCGCATGAAGCGGATCTGTGTGGTCAGTTTCGAGGACTTGATCCACGAACTGGGCCGCATGAAAGCCAGGGGGGTATCGGCCTTTATCGGGTGCTGCTGCCAGCCCTTTTTTACCAAGCATGTGGACGATTTTGAAAAGGCCGGACTCCCCGGCATCCTTTTGGATATCGACAATACCACCTGCTATGAGCTGGACCAGGCAAAAGAGGCCTATGCGGGACAGTTTGAGAGCCAGACCCACGTGAATCTGGACCTCCTCAACATGGTGTTGAATGTGGACCTGGATACTTGATGCTGGATGCTGGATACTGGATACTCGAAGTTTGAAATTACGGGTTTGAAGTGCCTAAAGTTACAGAGGAAAAATTTCGATTTTACCTTTCAACTCCAAACTCCAGACTTTAGTCACTTTAGGCCACGTTAGCCACTTTAACGCACTTCATGAAAAATAAACACTACGACATCCTGGTTGTAGGGGCCGGACCCGCGGGGAGTGCTGCCGCCCTGACCGCTGCAGGTTTAGGGGCAAAGGTCCTGGTGGCAGAGCGACGTGATGTGATCGGCGTCCCTGTCCGGTGCGCCGAGTATATTCCACGGGCCCTCTTAGGGGAGCTTCCCTTCAGGGATCGGGCCTTTGTGGTGCAGCCGGTAAAGGCCATGAGGACCGTGCTGCCGGACGGGGACGTCAAGGAAACCAGGGCCCCCGGGCTCATCATCCGGCGCGACCTCCTTGACCAGCGGCTGGCCGAGTGTGCCCGCAAACACGGTGCGGAGATCCGTACCGGAGTAAGAGCCGTTTCAAATGAAGACGGGGAGGTGGTCCTGAAGCGGTGTAACGGCGGGATAATGCGAACCAGGCCCGGGGTCATCATCGGCGCGGACGGACCCCATTCCATGGTAGGGCGGTGGATGGGCCTCGGCGGTGGCCGCGTGATTCCGGGCATCCAGGTCCGCGTGCCGTTGATCGGCCCTATGGCGCATACGGATGTATACTTTCATCCGAAAATCTTCGGGGCCTATGGATGGCTCTTTCCCAGGGGGGAAGAGGCCAATGTGGGGATCGCCCTGGCCGGCGGCGATTTCTCGACCGGGGCCCTCGGGAACACGCTCAACGGGTTTGTGGGGCGGCTGGTCCATGACGGCAGGATCAGGGCCTTGCCTCGGAAATCGATGTTCGGATGGATACCGACAGCGCCCCTTGACCGCGTTGTCAAAGGGAATATGATGCTGGCAGGAGACGCTGCAGGGCACGCCCACCCCATCACCGGGGCCGGGATCGCCAACGCCATCCTTGCCGGCCGGCTGGCCGGGAAATGGGCCGTGGAGGCCCTCGGAAGAGGGGATCTGTCGGCGCTTCAGGGATATGCAGGGGAACTGAGAGAAGAACTGGGGGAAATCCTGAAACACGGGAACGACCGCCGCCGGCTCCTGGAAAGAGATTGGGACCGATTATCCGAGATCCTCCCGTACTGCTGGGTCGCCTTCAGGGAGTATTTTCAGGAGATCCCGGACCGGTTCGCCATAAAAAGAGAGGCGATGGGCAATTGCCATGACAACACTTGAACAGAGACTCCGGAATGCCCGGGAGCTTTCCTGGAAGCACTTCGGAAAACAGATCACCTTCTATCTGCCGGGGATGATCTCCTATAACGGGCTCAGGGGGGCCTACCCGGGGATCTCCGTCACCGGGGCCCACTGCGCCCTCATGTGCGATCACTGCCAGGCCAAGATCCTGGAACCCATGCCCGCTGCCGCGTCACCCGATGCCTTGCTCCACGTGTGCAGGCGGGTTGCGGAAAAGGGCTGCCTGGGGGTCCTCATCAGCGGCGGGTGCGACAGCAAGGGGCGCCTTCCCTGGGCGCGGTTTATCCCGGCCATCCGGAAGGTGAAACAGGAAACCGGCCTCTATGTCTCCATCCATTGCGGGCTTCTGGACCGGGATACGGCCATGGCCTTGAAAGATGCGGGCGTGGATCAGGCCCTGATCGATGTGGTGGGCGACGATGAGACCTACCAGACGGTCTGTCATGTGGATTTCGGCATCTCCCGCATCTTCTCCACCCTTGAGGCCTTAAATGGGGCGGAACTGCCCATCGTGCCCCATGTCATCTGCGGTCTCCATCGGGGGAAGATGAAGAGCGAGCTCAAGGCCGTCGAGATGCTCGCCCGTTTCCGGATCGAGCAACTGGTGATCGTCTCGCTCATGGCCATCCGGGGGACCCCCTTTGAAGGGGTCCCCACGCCCCATGCCCACGAGGTGGCCGAGGTGATGATTGAGGCCAGACGCCTGATGCCTCGAGTCCGCATGAGCCTCGGGTGCGCCAGAACGCGAGGGGATGAGGAGATAGAGCTTTTAGCCCTGGAGGGAGGCGTCAACCGGATGGCCCTCCCCTCGGATGCGGTCATTCAAAGGGCCGGGGACCTGGGCCTGGAGATCCGGTATCAGCGCACCTGCTGTTCGGTGGGCGCTGATTTTTCTCATAGGGACTGGTGAGGAAGACGGCAAAGGTTAACAGGTTCAGGGTTTAAGGTTTAAGGTTTAAGGTTCAGATGCCTCTTAACCTCTTAACTTCTGAATCGCTGAACGGCTATAGGAGGAGAAAGGTGACAGAGGGAGAAGAAAGGGGCATGGAAAGCCCCGGCCATCTGCGGATGAGCCTGGCCGCGGCCATGACCCTGGGGTTCAAGCGGGGACTGTTTTATCGAGACGCAAGACTGTATTGCATCAACCTCCTCCTGACCTATGCCGATGGGTGCCTTGCCCGGTGCGCCTATTGCGGACTTTCCAGCAGACGCCCCGGTGCCTACGACGGAAAGAGCTTCATTCGGGTCACTTGGCCCACCTACCCCCTGACGGAGATTATCCGCCGGATCGCGGAGAGAAAAGACCGTGTCAAGCGGATCTGCATCTCCATGGTCACCCGGAAGCGCGCCGTGGCCCACACCATCGAGGTGTGCCGAAGACTCAGATCGGCCGTGGATATCCCGGTCTCCCTTCTCATTGCACCCACGGTCCTGAAGCGGCAGGACCTGACTGATTTCAAGGATGCGGGTGCGGATATGATCGGCGTGGCCATCGATCTGGCCACGCCCGAGCTGTTCGACCGATACAGGGGGAGGGGGGTGAACGGACCCCATCAATGGGACCGCTACCGGGAGTGCCTGGCCGACGCCATCGCAATATTCGGCGAGTGGAATGCGGGATCTCACTTTATGGTGGGGATGGGCGAGACAGAAGAGGAGATGGCCGGGGCCATTCAGGGGGTGCGGGACATGGGGGGCCGGACCCACCTCTTTTCTTTTTTTCCGGAGCCGGACTCGGCCCTGGGCCACGTGCCGCCCCCGCCCCTGGCTCAGTATCGCCGCATCCAGCTTGCCAGGCACCTTATCGATCATCGGCTCTCTGCCAAAGGGCGGTTTTCTTACACCCCCGAAGGAAAGATCCTGGACTTCGGCATCGATCGGACGGTCTTGAACCGTATCATCGATTCCGGCGAGCCCTTTCGAACCAGCGGCTGCGAAGGATACGACGGCGAGGTGGCCTGCAACCGCCCCTTTGCCAATTCCAGACCGGGGCCGGACATGCGCAACTATCCCTTCCGCCCCACCTCTGAAGACATCCAGCGGATCCGTCAACAGATGGACGTGTGGCATGGGGCGCCGTTCCAGGAGCATGTGATGACACGCAATGACACAGAGAAGGGTATCCCGGCTTCGCAATAACGGTTTATCGCTTCACCCCGCCGCCTCATCTCTACGGCATCCCCGCCTTTTGCAGGATTCGCCGGAAAACCAATACATCGGGAAACATCCCCTCTACTTCCCTTTTCACCTCTCTTTATCAAACTAAAACCCCAAAATACATGATAGACCCCATTCCATCGATGCTCAATTCCTGTAAGAATCTGAAAAAAATAAGAAAAGGGAGGTGCCAGAGAATGGGAGAACAACAGATGGTAAACGGGGTAAATGTGGAGGCATTATTCAAGACCATAGATACCGTAAAACAGGAACCGGACATTGCAAAGTTCAAATTTCGGGCGACCAATACGTGGGTCAGCGGAACCCATTGTCAAGCCACCATTAAAGATTTCTATGGGGCCCTGAAGGAGGACGATTCCCGCCCCCCGGTGACTTATGACATGGATGAACCGCCCGTGCTGCTGGGAAATAACGATGGAAGAAATCCCGTTGAATATCTCCTGGTCGCCCTCTCGGGTTGCCTCACCACAAGCCTGGTGGCCCACGCATCCGCCAAAGGGATTAAGATTAAAGGGGTGCAGTCGAGATACGAGGGCGATATAGATCTCCGCGGGTTTCTCGGGATTTCCGAGGAGGTGCCTGTGGGGTATCAGGAAATCCGGGTGTACTTCAAGATCGATGCGGATGTTTCGGATGAGCAGAAGGAAGAGATGATCAAGATGGCCCAAAAGTATTCGCCTGTCTTCAATACCATCACGAAGTCTGCGCCGGTCGCCGTGCATTTGGAAACATAGCCCGTCGGTCTTGCGGGCCATGGGAAATGGAGTTGACCGGTAGATGGCCCTGGCAGGACCAGGAATAGTATTTGTCGCCCGCATTAAACCGTTCGTGGACCCGGAAGGCTTCTATGTTTTCGGCGAGGACAATCGCCTGGAATAATGAAAGGATGGAGCGATGAAATATTGGGAAGAACAGGGATGTCTCCCTTCCAACAACAGGCAAAACGCCTCCCTTCGTTTATTGATATATTCTGGTTTCCAACATACCTGTCGAACGGCAACCTGTGTGAAATCGCTGCATCCTTGACTTTTGAAGTTTTGGAGTGGATAGTAGGCAAGACCGGGCGTGGGTATCGGCCTTCGTCCGGTGGGCGTATGGCTCCAATCCAGAAACGTTCGACAACATCTAACCCCCCCTTGTAATCGGGAAATTCGAAGTACCCGGTATCGGCCAAGGGACCCATATCTGATATGCGTCCGTTATGGGGTGACATGTGAGACTGCGGCAGACGCCGCCAAAACCCGAAAGATGGGCTGAAAGCCCGGGTGAGGTTTCAATATGGATCCACTGAAGCAGAAGGGGGAGGACCCGGAGAGGAGATCCGAATCTCGAAAGATTGTGGATGATTACTACAGCGTAGAGTTTAACCTCAGCCGTGAACTCCCTGTTCATCAGTTCAGGGTGCGGGATATGTCGCCCCTGGGCCTCGGCATCCTGGTCAATGAAAGTTCCGAAGTCCTGAAGCGGTTAACCGTGGGAGATGCATTGGAGATGAAATTTAATCCAATTAAAGGGTCGGATGAGGCGGAATGCCTGAAGACGGAAATCCGGCATATTACCCGGATGGACAAGGGTAGATTCAGGGGGCATTATTTAGTGGGGATTCAGATCCTGGAACGGTCGGAAGGCTAGGGGGATATATTGGAGCGCCGAGGATACCGACCCCGGCGCCAATTGGCAGCACTTTGGTGAAATCCCATTGCCGGCATTATCCAGATAACCAACAGCCGATTTTGTTCAACATGAGGGTTCCTTCAAAAAACTTCAGTCTGCAGGGACTTCCCTTTTTACTGTGCCCGGAAACTCATGGGATGCGATATCTTCTTGTGACTCCCTGAAATCGACGCTATCCGCAGCATTTCTCCAATCCTTCCATATCCCCGTTACCTCAAAGACCTCACCAACCTAATGCGGGCTGTGCCCGCAACCCAGAAGTGACTAAAATGTCTAAAGTGATCTAAAGTACCTAAAGTTAAGGAATTCTGGCAATTAAATAAAAAACTCTGAGGACTATGCCCTAGCGCGGTCTAACCACCGCACCCAAGACACAAAGATCTCTTTTATCCAAAGGCCATTACCGAATAACGAACGACCCATCAAGACCTCTTCGCGTCCTTTGCGCCTTCGCGGTTCACCAAAACTTCTCCGCACGTTGCGTAGAAGTTACAGTCAAAGAGTCTAAACGGGTCCGGATTCCCGGTTCGGCAGGGCACGCACGGATCTATGAAATTCCCCATGATATGCCAAAAGGGTTCATCTCAGCAAATAAATGACGGCCGTCTTGTCACAAATTTGACAATCCTCGCAGAAGATCATCGAGAGCCACGGATCGACGGTGTTCCCGGCGACGTATGTTCCCGGTATTGCGCCGGGATCTGACACGGGGGAAAAGAAGAGCGAATGGCCCTTTTTTTGCATAAATCTCCGAGCATCGATGTAAAAAGACCAGAACTAAGGAGATGATGGTAATGCTGCGAGAGATGACTTTGGGAAAAAGGATCGCCTCAGGGATCGGTCTGATGCTGATTTTGATGGTGATCGTGGGTGGGGCCGGATATTACGGCCTCAACCAGGTGGGAGACGTGATGGGGCTTTACAGGCAGGTGAATTCCCTTCAGAGGCAGGTGGCCTCGTTCAAAGATGCGTCCAGCAGATACATGCTCGCGGAATTGCGGGGGGACGCAGAAGGGCAGGCAGCGGCCCGCGATGAGGCCCTTGGGCTTCTGGAGCAGTCTGAAAAGACCATAGGCCTCCTGGAGGCCGTGCCCGGCGTAAGCGCCCAGGAAAGACAGGTTCTTTCTTCGGCCAAAGCGGCCATGGGTGACTACAGATCCAATTTCGAGAGTTATATCTCAGCAAATGCCGATAAGGCCGGTTTGGTTCAGGACGGCCGGGCAAAGCATGAAGTCCTCATCAAGCAGATCGGAGAAGCAGAACTGTGGGTAGAGGACGTCCTATTTGACGGCAGGATATTGATTAACTATGCGGCATCCTATTTTAACAAATCCTCGGAGGCCAATTGGCAGGATTTGGAGGAGAAAGGCATCCAAAAATTCGAAAAAACCCTGGCGGCCTGGCAGGAAAAGGTCTCCAGCAGCGACAGCCTGACGGCGAAGGGGGGCAGGATACAGCAGGCCTTCGAAGAGCTTCTGGCCTCGGTAAAGGGATATCGTGAGCAGGTCATGCTCCAGGACGGGTTAAGGGCCTCCATGAACCAGGCGCAACAGGATCTCTTCACCACCTGCGAGAAACTGGGGGCAGAGGCGGAAAAGAGGCTCCAGGCCCAGGCAGGTCTTTCCAACAGGATCATCTTCGGCACCATCATCGCCGCCCTGTTTATCGGCATACTTTATGCCGCAGTTTCCATAAAAAAGATCGTCAGCAGGATCAACGCCGTCATCGGCGGGGTCATGGAGGGGACCGAGCAGGTGGCCTCCTCCTCCGAGCACGTGGCCGGTGCCAGCCAGGACCTGGCCGAAGGGGCCTCCCGACAGGCCGCGTCCATTGAGGAGACTTCCTCATCCCTGGAAGAAGTCTCCGCCATGGTGAAGCAAAATGCAGCGCATGCGGGCAAGGCCAAGGAGATGATGAAAGAGGTTGAGGGCATCGTGGATCAGGTTGATCGCCACATGAAAGACATGAGCGTAGCCATAAAAGAGATTTCCGAATCGAGTCAGGCGACGGATAAGATCGTCAAAACCATAGATGAGATCGCCTTCCAGACCAATCTGTTGGCCCTGAACGCGGCGGTGGAGGCGGCCCGGGCGGGTGAGGCCGGTGCCGGATTCGCGGTGGTGGCCGACGAAGTGAGGAATCTTGCACTGCGGGCCGCAGAGGCGGCAAAAAACACGGCCACTCTCATCGGCAACACCATAACGTCCGTAGACAAGGGGAGCCAGTTCACCAGGGCCACGCAGGAGTCATTCAAGGAAAACATGGAGATTTCCTCCAAGGTGGGAGCGCTGGTGGATGAGATCGCAGAGGCATCCAGGGAACAGGCCGACGGCATAGACAGGGTGAGTCAGGCCGTGACCGACATGGACGAAGTGACACAGCATAACGCGGCGAGCGCCCAGGAGTCAGCCAGCGCCGCGGAGGAGATGAATGCCCAGGCCGAGAGCATGAAGGGATATTTAGATGAGCTGATCAAGCTGGTGAGCCGAGGCGGGAAGAACGGGAAACATCGTGGGGCCCGGTGGACCGGGGCTTCCGAGTCAAAGGAAACCCGCGGTTACCCGTCCCCTCCGGCCGTGACGCCACAGTCCCGGAGAGAGCTCCCTCCCCGCAGCGCCTCCAGGGACATACGTCCGGAAGATGTCATTCCCCTGGGGGATGAAGATAATTTCAAGGATTCTTGATGCCCCGCTGTGACGGGTGAAGGCCGGGGAACGATCCCGGCGCACGAGATGCCCGCCAGAAAGGCGGTCTTCACCCCCGGGTTGCATCCACGACAGCCTCTTTCCCGACGCAACGACCAAACGTCATCCCACATCGTTATTTTCCATGTCTGATATCTGCAGCATCCCCGGTCATCTGGGGGGAGACCATCCAGGCAGAAAAAAACCGAACCTGTCATTGCACGGCGCGTTTGTGAAATACCCTTGATTTCACCGCTGTTTACGACTACACTCCCACCGTTAAAAATCAGCAGAGAGGATAGCGGCCCCATATGAGAAAGATCGGTTTTGACAACGAAAAATACATTAGGGAACAAACAAAAGAAATCCTTGAGCGCGTTCGAAGGTTTGACAACAAATTATACCTTGAGTTCGGCGGTAAGCTCCTTTTCGATTTCCATGCTGCCCGCGTGCTTCCGGGATACGATCCCAACGTGAAGATGAGACTCCTTCAGGGGCTCAAGGATAAAGCGGATATCCTCCTCTGCATCTACGCGGGAGATATCGAACGGAAGAAAATCCGGGCCGATTTCGGCATCACCTATGATTCGGATGCCCTTAAGCTGATCGATGATCTGAGGGTGTGGGAGATCAATGTGCTGGGCGTTGTCATCACACGGTTTGAAAATCAACCGGCGGCGACAGCATTCAAGAATATGCTGGAAAGACGAAACATTAAGGTGTACACCCATCAGTATACAAAAGGATATCCTACCGATGTCGACCTTATCGTGAGCGATGAAGGCTATGGCGCCAACGAATACATCGAGACCCATAAGCCACTTGTTATCGTTACCGGTCCCGGTCCGGGAAGCGGCAAGCTGGCGACGTGTCTCTCCCAACTGTATCATCATTACCTGAGGGGGATGAAAGCGGGATATGCGAAGTTTGAGACATTTCCCATCTGGAGCATGCCGCTGAAACATCCCGTCAATGTGGCATATGAGGCCGCGACCGCGGATATCAAAGATTTTAACCTCATCGATCCATTTCATCTGGAGGCTTACGATGCCAAAGCCGTCAACTATAATCGCGATACCGAGGCTTTTCCGGTTCTCAAGAGAATACTGGAAAAAATTACCGGAGGCGAATCGTTCTATCGATCTCCCACGGATATGGGCGTCAATCGCTGCGGCTTCGCAATAACGGATGATGAGGTTACCCAGGAGGCCTCCAGGCAGGAAATAATCCGACGGTATTTTCGCTATCGCTGTGAATATGCCATGGGCTTTACTGGAAAGGATACGGTGCAGCGGGTGGAACTTTTTATCAAGAATTTCGACCTGGCGCCGGAATACAGAAATGTCGTGGGACCGGCACGCCGGGCCGCCGACAATGCCCGGGAGAAAGACAAAGGCAATGAAGGCATATTTTGTGGCGCAGCCATAGCGTTGAAAGACGGAACCATCATCACGGGGGAGAATTCCACACTCATGCATGCGGCATCCAGCCTTGTTCTGCATGCGATCAAACACCTGGCGGGCATCCCGGCCAAGATAAAGCTGCTTCCCTCCTATATAACGGATTCAATCCGCAATCTTAAAACAGAGATGTTGCACGAAAAAACCATCAGTATGGATCTCGAGGAGACGCTTATCGCCTTAAGTGTGAGTGCCGCGACAAACTCAGCCGCGCAACTGGCCATGGAGCAGTTAAGAGAGCTGCACGGATGTGAGGTTCATATGACGCACATTCCGACGCCGGGGGATGAAGCAGGTTTAAGACGCCTCGGGGTCAATCTTACCAGCGATCCGAGCTTCCCCACAAAGAACCTTTTTATTTCATAGGAAGGCCCAGGATTCAGAATCCGATTTTTTGCCTGATCTTTTTGTTCAAATAGATGGAAAACGCCACCAATCCCGCGCCCAGCAAGGCCAGGACGATAATCCAGTTCCAGTTCAGCCGCCCGGCTGCATCCCCCAGACCGACGAACACAATGCTGCTGACGGCATAGGTGGGCCAGCCTAACCAGAAATAGATCCGGAACGGGATATTGGTGAAGGCCAGGAGGTACAGCTTGGTGGTGTAGGGGAGGCTGGGCACCCCGGTAAAGGCCACGGTGAACCAGGCCTGGTGACGTTCGGGGACATCGGGAATAGGATAACCCCGGCGCAATAAGAACCGTTTAACCGGTGTTTTGAAGTAGCTGTGGGTTAACCGGTAGGCCACAAGGTTGTGAACACCGATACAGCCGGCGGCCACGAGCATTCCTCCAATCACGCCGAATTTTAGGCCGGCGGCAATCAGAAAAAGACTGACCGGTCCCCCTACCATCGGAAGCACCACAAACCCGGCTATAAACAGGCTGCCGGGCAGCTGCTCGGCATAGGCCACCAGGGCCTCCTTATCCCACTCCGGGCCATAGAGTTTCAGCCCGACGGCGACAGCCACCAGCAGGCCCGCGCCGATGAGCGGTTTGGTCCACCCCCCGGTGGATTCAGCCATGCGTTCCACCCCCCTGTTTCTGCCCTTGTGCCGTAAATTTTAACTCCGCCTTAAGCGGCAGGTGATCCGATGCCACCAAGGCATTTCCTCCTGCGGCCACGCACACCCGTTCGACCGAAAAAGCATTGCTCACAAAAATGTGATCAATCCGCATAAAGGGCCGATACGAGGCAAAGGTGGCCTTCGGAATGTGGCCGGCGCAGCCGGTCTGGACATCTTTAAATACCCGCTGAACAAGGCCGTAGACGGCCGATCCGGGCCTGGCGTTAAAGTCTCCGCAAACGATTATCGGTGGGTTGTTCTCTATTGCGCCCAGCCAATTTGGGCCGAGCAGGGTCTGTATCTGGGCCAGGCGTTCCCGGCGGGTGAGGCCCAGATGGGTATTGATGATGTGTATGGTTTCGCCGTTCAGGTCCAGCTTTATCCAGACCGCGCCCCGTGGCTCCCGTCCCTTGGTTGAGGGCGCGTGGAAGGCTTCAGCCCGTACGGTGCTGAAAGGCCATCTGGAAAAAATCGCGATCCCATAGCAGCCCTTCTCACCTTCTATCAGCGGAAGAAAAACATACGCCATGTCCAGCTCTGCGCCAATCATCGCCGCCTGGTCGATGCAACCGGTACGTGGGCACGCAACATCCAACTCCTGTACGGCCACAATATCCGGCTGAAGACGCGAGATCAGCCGGGCAATGCGTAAAGGTCGAACCTTACCGTCGGTCCCGATGCAGCTATGGACATTATAGGTCATGACGCTGGGGTGCCGGACCCGGTGCGACGCCACGATTCGGGGACCGTCCATAATCTTGACCCTGGTCCCCCGGTCTTTCTCCAGCGGCTCCAAATATGCCAAGATGACCCGCCGCAGATCCAGGGGACGCAAAAAAGACACCTGATCTTGAGTATTCCCGAGGAGGGTCTCAGGCAATGGCATGGTCTCCGGCAGCATCACAAAGCCATGGGTCTCCTCTTTGCCCGGGCCGCCATGCGCCCCGTTTTCCACCGGAAAGGTCAAGGGTCGGGCCCCCGGTTCCCAGCCGCTGATCACCAGGTCTCCGGCATCAGGGTGCCGGCAGGTGGCCGCCAGATCCTCGGCAGCGGTCGTTAAAAAGGGATGGTCCTGACCGATCAGGGGCGCCGCGTCCTGCGGCAGTCGAAACAGACCTTTGGAATTCACCGCCCGGACCTCACCGTCGGTAAGCGTATAGAGCACCAGGGGAATCCCGGCCTCGTGCACCAGGGCGTGGGCGGCCGCCTGTTTCTGGGCCTCGTCCGGAATGAACGGCAGATAGACGTGACCGAGCGGGCCCTTGGCGGTAACGGTAACGCGCGTGGCCAAATCCGGCGGCCGGACCGGCGGCCGGGCCGGTTTGGATCGCAACAGCCCGCGTGTAAACAGACCTGTTTCGTTGTCTGCCTCCCAGTCCGTCCCCGCGGCAGGGGGGGTGCCGCCGTTCCACAAGGCGTGCAGGGTGCGGCGCACCGCCTGACGGACGCTCACACCATGCTCCGTCACGTACATGCGGCAGGACTCCTGGCCATGATCGCTGTAAATGATCATCTCGTAATCACGGTAATCCGAACGTCGTATTGCGCGGAGGATGTCCCTCACCACATCGTCGATACCCTTGAGTGCCCAGTGGGCGAAATAAGACTCCGGGCCGCGGCGATGGGCCTGCTCGTCATAGCCCAGAAAATTGGCGTGGATTACCGGGATCCCCCGCTCGATATCCAGTCGCACCATGAACCGGACAATTTCGCGCAGCACAATCACCACCCCGATGCGGGAGAGGATGAATAGAAATTCGTACCAGACATCCTTCCGGTCGAAGACCCCCCGGACAAAATCGATCAGGGCCAGGAAGATTTCAAGAAGTGCCAGGGCCAGGACCCTCGCCACTTTGTAGGAATACAGTATCGGCAGCAGAACCCATTTGACCGGATGCATCCGACGGAGGAGCGATTCCAGATCCATGCTTTCAGCGCAAAAGCGGGCTTCTTCGGCACCGCCGGTGAAAATGTCGGCATAGGCGTGACCGCCCTGGAGCAGGGGGCGGTCGGTCCTGGATTCAAGTTCCGTGGCAACCGCCTTGGCGGCCTGGGAGAATTGCATGCTGAACAGCTGTCCGCTTTTGCGGTGAAGGTAATAAAAGGCGGGCACACCGGTCTTGACACCGTAAAAAAGCTCCGCCTGCACCGCCGGTGTTGTGGAAGGCACCCCGGAGTAATGGCTGTACAGACGGACCCGTTCACTCCGCAACAACCTCCGGATAGAGGGGAGGCGGCCCCGCTTCAAGGCTTTCTCCAGCTGCGTTCGGCCCAGTCCGTCGATCTGGATCATGATCAGCCCGGGCACGTCTGTTTCGCCTTGGGGCAAGGCAACAGGCAACAAACGGGCCACCCACCGCACGCGACTGAGTTTTTGGCGCCATCGGCGCAATCTTTTGGCAACCTGAATGAGCAATGTCCGTGACACCCTTTCTATGGTCTAACATCCGCCAACGCCGGTTTTGCGGGGACCGGGCCGAACCCATGGCCGCTGATAGATCGGCTCAGCCCGGGAGCGGTTTGAAAAACCCACGGGCCTCATCCGGAGATCCCCCATAAGGGATGTCCCATTTACCCTGCATTTTTTTGAAGGAATCCTACATATGGCGCAAGGCCGCCTTTTGAATCATCTGGGCAAACCCGGCGCCCAGCGAAAACAGGGAACCGATGGACAGATTTTGGTCCGCTGTCTCGTCAAAGAAGACATTGAGGCTGGACGCCATGCCGTCTTCCGGAGACCAGTAGCAGATCATGCCGGGTACCTTGGGGAGGAAGTGAAGGACGACCGAAACATCCGATTGGAATTGTTGTTCCACCTGCTTTCCATCAAAGACGTGCACCATGTCATCGAAGAGCTCGGGAGAACGGTCGGCCATCTGTTTCATCGGGTCTTCGCAACGTTTCCGAAAAAGCGGGTACTGGGCCCGCCCGTTGCTCAGTTCCCGGAAGGATATCCAGTTCCCGGTCGGAGGAATGCCCTTGCCACGGATTACATAGTCGAGAAACGGGGCGGCCACCCACGGATTGATATGGATCTGGGCATACAAGTTCCCTTCGGCATCCACTGAAAAGTCTTTTCCCAGCATTTTGACCGTCAACCTGCCGTCCGAGAACCGGCCGCCAATGCGCTCGGCAATGGAAGGAAGGTCGACCCTGGCAACCTTGGCTTTCAGGATCTCGAGGGCCTCCTGGCGATTGTCCTTGACATCGTTAACCCTTTGGGATTCCCCTGTGACGCGTTCAGCGACTTTCGGATCCAGCCTGGGGCACTCCCCCAGGATTTTCCGCCCCTGGAAGACCGCACCGGCGAAGGCCAGACAGGTTTTTTCCCCGCATTCCCGGCAGTTGGATTTTTCGAGCAGTTTGAGAATTTCCAAAGGATTATTTAGGGTGGGCATTTCACCTTGCTCCTTTCCGATCCATTCAGGCATAGATTGTTACGACAAAAAAATAGTCAGCATTCTAACATATTTCACCTCCTCTTTCATTTTTTTTAACCCCCTTACCGGTCGTGCCACAACCGCATATGGTCTCTGTGAGTCCTCAGATAGGCGCCGGGCCTGTAGAACTGGTCATAGAACTCCAGATCCAGGTGATGCGCCTGGAGATGCATGATCAAGAAGATGGACGGTACGGTGCCGGGGAATTTGCCGAAGGTTTCCAGTACGTACCGGGCCTGGAGCGCTACACACCTTTTGAACTCCTCACTGTGCACCTGGGCGGAAGAACGCACCTTTGCGGAATCCTTCCACGGCCCGGGCGTATCCGGATGAAAGGGTCCGCCCGGACCGAATTTGCGCTCACAGACCGCCTCCACCGCGGCCCTCATGTCGGAATAGTGAGGGGGGCAGAAGCCCTCCATCACCCCCTCCAGACCTGTGGGATTGGGGTAGGGCCATCGGTCGTCGGTATCGTATCTGAATCCCAAACCGGGAACGCCCGGGTCTTCTCCGGCGCCAATGAAACTGAACGGATCCAGGCCGTTGAACATCCACCCCCCAAGGCCCATGGCCTGAAGCATGAGAACACCCGCATAGCAGCTGGATGCGATCTCGATTGACAATTCAGACATGGACCACTGCTCCACAAAGGTGATGGGCCAGGTCTTGTTCACGTCCACAATGGATTCGAACTGCGCCAGTCCGGGTATCCGGCGATTATTGATGTCGTCGAACAGCACCAGCCCGTTCTGGAGCATGTAGCAGAGGTTCAGGAGGACATGCTGCGCCAGATCGCCCACAGGGGTCACCAGCAGCGTCCCCGGATGATTGGCGACCCAGGTATTGTGGGGCTCGACATGGGGCGGCTCGGGCGGAAGAGACAGCCGTCCTTCCCGGATCTTCCGGATGCGGCCTTTCAATCCGTCCAGGACGCTGCCCGGATCAAGGGAGCCGTCCTCCTGTGGATCGGCAAAGGCCGGGGCATCCCTGTTGTCCAGATAATAGACCCCTTCATCATCGGTGAAAAATATGTTGCTGGTATGAAATCCGGCCGCGGATGGAAAGGTCCTTCCGCCTGCCGCCCCCGCATAGTTGGAGAGATGGGGTGCATAGGCCTCGGCACGATAGATCATGTGATGCCAGCCTGTGTTGCTGCTGCAGGCCCCGACCACCATCAGTTTTTCCAGTTCGGAGAGTGGAAAATGCGTGTGCCTCGATTTGTACGCAAATACCCCGTCCGGGATCTCTGCGCCCATGAAGAAGCGCCGCGATCTCCGGCCCAATAAGGCCTCCAGAAGACCAAACCCCAGCATTTCCTCGAACCCGGGTGGAACGTCGGCTGTCTTCATTCTCGAAATCCTCCTTATAATGGAATGCTGCGGGAATCCTGTTGGGGGACTCCCAGCCGGATCGTGTCCGCTCAGGCGATCATCCGAAAATGGCTGTCAAAAGACCATAGGCGAAATACGGTATTTGAGATGGAGATCAATAGTATGTGTACCGCTTTGGAGTCAATGCATTCACTTACGCCTGCCCCCTTGGGAGGGTGGGAGACATGGGATCTGCTGTAACGGTTTCAAGGACCTTGAACAGACTCCCGTTTATTTCGAGCCCTCTTGTGCCGACGTTTTTCTTGTGGGGATTCATCCGCAGAGCCTGGTTTGCCCGGGCACCCTGAGAATGCAGTGATGGAATGCGGAATAGCGTGTAATACGTGGAACGCTGCCCCAGTCTTCTCCGGGCTGGAAGCACTCCCCCCGGGCTGAAATCAGGGCCGGAAGCCGAGAGGCCCCCTGTGAAGTTGCATTTTTTCCTCTTTTTAAGTATATTTTTAAATAAATGGCAGCGTCGCCACAAGGTATGCTCCGGCGATCGCTTAAATCGCAACACGCATGTCCCTTTGACCTTCATTAGAGGTTGAAGAAGAAGGAGTTGAATGATGTCATCCATCCAAAACATCTCGTTGATAGGCACCGGCGCCATGGGCTCTTTTTATGCCAGCAAGCTCTTTGATATGGACCGGAACTGCATATCTTTAATTGCAGATGGGGAACGCTATGAACGTCTCAGGGAAAAGGGGTTTTACGTCAATAACAGGCAGTATATCTTGCCGGTGATTCGACCGGATGATGCGACCCCTCCTTCGGACCTGGTCATCGTCGCTGTAAAACATCATCATTTACCGAAGGCCGTTACCGACATAAAAAGGAGGATCGGCGAGAAGACCATTATAATGTCCGTGATGAATGGTATCGACAGTGAGGAGCAGCTCGGGGCCGCTTACGGGATGGAAAAGATATTGTACGCCGTTGCTGTCGGCATCGATGCGCTCAGGGAAGATAACCGTCTGACCTATACCACTCAAGGGAAGCTGTTTTTTGGCGAGGCAAAAAATCCCGTCATCTCAGAGCGGGTCAAAGACGTGCAGGCCCTCTTTGACAGCGCCGGAATTGCCTATGAGACACCTGTCGACATGATCCGGATCCTTTGGTGGAAGTTCATGATCAACGTTGGAATAAATCAGGCGTCGGCCGTCCTTGGTGCACCCTATTCCGCGTTCCAGACATCGCAGGAGGCAAGAGAACTCATGGAATCGGCCATGAAGGAGGTCATGGCCATTGCCAGGGAAGCAAAGGTGGATCTGTCTGAGAAAGATATTGAAAACTGGTATTCGGTTCTATCCGGTCTCTCGCCTGAGGGAAAGACCTCCATGCTCCAGGATGTGGAGGCCAAGAGGAAGACCGAAGTGGACATGCTGGCGGGGAAGGTGATTGAACTGGGAAAGCAATACGACATTCCGACGCCGGTGAACCAAAAGATCCTGGAAACTATAAAAAGGATAGAGGATGAAAATGCAATCCCCGGAATCTAAGAACCCGTGAACGGTTACGCCTTTTTCAAAGAGTGCCCCCATGGCCCAACCCGGTGATCCCCCTGTCATCCAAGCCGATGCGTTGACCCGGATATATCCCCTGGAGAACGGAGGCGTTGTCGGGATTCGCGATATTGATCTGGACATCCGCAAGGGTGAGATGGCGGTGGTCAAGGGAAACAGCGGATCCGGAAAGAGTACCCTCCTGGCCCTCATGGGAGGGCTTGACAGACCTTCCCGGGGCCGCCTGGTGGTGGAAGGGAGGGATCTGGACAAGGCCTCGGCAGGCGAACTCACCGACTACCGCCGGACCATCGTGGGCATGGTTTTTCAGGCCTTTAACCTCCTGCCTACCCTGACCGCCCTGGAGAACGTCTGTCTGCCGGCACTCCTGGCAGGAAGACCCTATCAGACGACGCATGACCGCGCCCTGGAACACCTGGAGGAACTCGGCTTGAGGGAATTCGGGGGACGCTATCCTGCTCAACTCTCGGGCGGAGAGATGCAGCGTACGGCCATTGCCAGGGCCCTCATCAACAACCCTTCCATCATCCTGGCGGACGAACCCACAGGAAACCTGGACAGCCGCAACGGCGAGATCGTCATGAAGCTCCTGGCGGATCTCAACCGGCGTCAGGGGCGCACGGTTATCGTTGCCACCCACAGTACCCTGGCGGACCCCTATGCAACCCTGCAGATCACCCTCAGAGACGGGATGATCGTCCAAAGGATCCCATGCAATCCTTGATGACCTATCTCCGTCTGTTTATCTGGTTCAATACCCGACAGCTCCGCAGGCACCCGTGGCGTCTTGTCGCCGTCATCCTGGGAATCGCTCTCGGCGCGGCCGTTTTCACAAGCGTGCGCCTTGCCGTCGATGCCTCCCTGGACGCCTTCACCCAAAGCATGGACCTGCTCTCCGGAAAGGCTGACTGGTCCGTCCTGGGCCGGGGGACCCGCGTACCGGAACACCTGGTGGCCCGGTTGAAAACAGATACCGCCGTGGAAACCGCATCCCCCTTTATCTCCACCTATGTCAAGGTCCACGGCAAAGACCTTCCCCCTTTTCTCCTGATCGGCATCGATCCCATCCTGGATTATCCCCTGCGGACCTGGCAACAGGACGCCCCGGATCAGGAGGAGGGGATCTTGTGGCTGGATCTCATCCGATTGCCCAACACCTGCCTGATGACCCGAACCCTGGCACAGACCCTCCGGCGATCCCCCGGCGACCTGATACAGCTCTCCCATGTGAACACGATCACCCCCTTTCACATCCTCGGCATTCTAAAACCCCGGGGTCTTGCCCGGGTGGAAGGGGGCGCCATGGCCATTACGGATATCGCCACGATCCAGGAATTCATCGGCTGTCAGGGCTGGGTGGACCGCATCGACCTCAAGCTCAAGCCATGGGCGGGCGAGGCGGACCTCCGGCGCATCCGAGGCGCCCTGCCCGAAGCATTCGGCCTGGAACGTTCCGCCGAGACCAAGGAGACAGGCGAGGCCATGATCCGGGGATATCAGCTCAACCTTTCCGTGTTAAGTCTCGTATCCCTCTTTGTGGGGATGTTTCTGGTCTACAGCCTGGTTTCCCTGAATGCTGCTGCGCGACGGAATGAGCTGGCCGTCCTGAAGGCGCTCGGAGGGTCTACCGGTCTGATCTTTTTATTGATCCTCTCCGAGGGGATCGCCCTGGGGATCTTCGGATGGCTGGTGGCGATTCCCATCGGATCCATGCTGGTTCAATATCTCCTGACTGCGGTCAGCGGAACCGTCGACAGCCTCTTTGTCCGCGTGCAGGCCGTGGCATTGCGACCGGATGCCTGGGAGATCCTCCTCTCTTTTGTGATCACCGTCGGCACGTCCCTCATCGCGGCCTTCAAGCCGGCCTGGGATGCCACCCGGATAGCCCCGAAAGAGGCCATGACCATCCATGGGTCGATAAGTTCCCCCCCCTCCACGGGAAGGGTGTTTTTTCCTGTCGGGCTCTCCCTTATCGCCCTTTCCTGGCCCCTGGCGTTGTTGCCCCCGGTGGGCTCCTTCCCCCTGGCCGGATATGTTTCCGCCGGCCTTCTCATCGTCGGGTTTTCCTGCCTGTCCCCACCCCTCTTGAGGATCATCGGGTCCCGACTGGCCGGTCCGCTTCGGCGCCTGGGGGGAGAGCCGGCCTTCTTGGCCGGACGCTATGTGCGGGAGGGAGGCAACCGGACAGCCATCTCCGTGGGTGCCTTGATCACGGCCGTGGCCCTCTTCGTATCCCTGGTGATCATGGTGAACAGCTTCCGATATACCGTATCGCTCTGGATCGAGCAGACCCTGGCCGCCGATTACCTTCTCCGGCCCAGCATGGCCGGACTCAATAAGTACCGTGATGCCCTCCCCGACCAGGTGGTCCAAGCGATTCAGGGGATGGGGCCGGACGTGGATGTCCTTCCCTATCGTCGTCTCCATCTTCGGCACAACAAGTTGCCCTATGAGCTGGAGGCGGTAAACCTAAACAAACTCATGAATTACGGCGGATTTATTCTCCTTCGGGGCCGCATGGAAAAGATCGGCGACGATCTTTTCGGGGGCCAAGGTGTTCTGGTCTCCGAGGTGTTCTCCAACAGAAGCGGTCTGAGCCCGGGGGATCGTTATCGTGCGCAGGTCGGGGAGGTCGTCCTCGATCTCCCTATACTCGGGGTTTTCAGGGATTATCGCACCAATGGCGGTGCGGTCTATATGGATTTGACGGCTTATCAGTCCATGACCGGAGACATTGCATGGGGGGGCGTCCGATTTTTTTTCAAGGACCGGGAGAGGGACCTGAAGGCGGCGATCCGGGACCTGGAAGACCGGATTCTTCGGTGTTGCGCACAGGACCATCCCCTGGAAATGGCGTCCGGTCTCCAACTGCGCAGGGAGGTCCTGAGGATTTTTGACGAGACCTTTGCGGTGACCACCGTGTTGCTGCTCATCGCGCTTGTGGTAAGCGCCCTGGGGATCGCAACCACGCTGACCGTCCTGGTCCTGGAGCGGTTCCGCCAATTGAACACCCTTGCGGCCATCGGCGCCAGTCGCGGGCAGATCCGCGCCATGGTCTTCTGGGAGGCGGCCCTCATGGTGGCGGCAGGGGAACTCATCGGGCTCGCATGCGGGTTCTTCCTCTCCTCTTTCCTCATTTATGTGATTAATCCGCAGTCCTTCGGATGGACGTTCCTCTACAGGATCGACATCGGAACCTTTCTGGTCTCCCTCCCGCTGATACTGGCTACGGCCCTCGCCGCCGCGCTGCCCGCGGCCCGTCTGATCCTGCGCGCATCGCCCGCGCAGGCCTTGAAGGAGGCCTGACAGTGATCAAACGATATTTTCGACCGGCCGGGTTAATCTGCATCTATGTGGTGGTGGGTGCCGTCTTTCTCTGGGGAAGCGGGACAATATTCGGGGGGGAGTATCTCTCTGTTGAGGGGCCCTGTGATTTTGCATTTCCCGCGGATCACGGGGCCCATCCCGGGTATCAGACAGAGTGGTGGTATTATACGGGGAATCTTTACGCAGAGGGCGGACGTCCCTTCGGGGTTCAACTGACCATCTTCAGACGGCAGCTCATCCCTCCAGGCGCTGAAAAAGGGTGGCCGTCCCATCCGTCGTCGTGGCGCGCAAAGAATCTCTTCCTGGCCCATATCGCCCTTTCAGACGTGGAGGGCGGGCGCTTTTACTGGGATGAGGACGTGGCCAGAGAGGCGGTGGGACTTGGCGGCGTAGCCGAGACAGGGGATGCGATCGAGGTCTTCCTGGGCCGGTGGAAGTCCATGATGACGCCCTCGGGACATCATCTGACAGCGACGACCGACACGTTCTCTTTTGACCTGACATGTACGCCCCGCAAGGCCCCCACGGCGCACGGCAGGGGAGGATACAGCCAAAAAGGCCTGGGGCCTGAAAGCGCCAGCTGCTACTATTCCCTCACCCGCCTTGAGGCCTCGGGAGATCTCTTCGTGAATGGAAGGACTTATAAAGTGAAAGGGTCGGCCTGGATGGACCACGAGTACAGCACGGCCCCCCTGGAGCCGACACTCGCGGGGTGGGACTGGTTCAGCCTTCAGTTGTCTGACAAGACCGAGCTGATGCTCTACATCCTGCGGGAAAAAGACGGTTCGTGGAACCCTGCCTCCAGCGGGACATTTGTGCCTTCCACAGGGGCGCCGCAACACCTTTCGAGGGATGACTTTCGTGTGGAGGTCATGGACCGATGGCGGAGCCCCCATTCAGGGGGAGATTACCCCTGCCAATGGCGGATCCGGGTGTTCCCGTTGCAGCTCGATCTGGAAATCTCCCCTCGAATGGAGGACCAGGAACTGCGGCTGACCCGTTCCATGCGGGTGAGCTACTGGGAGGGGTGCGTGACGATCAGGGGGCGGAAGGGCCGTGGCGCCGTGGAGGGCGCAGGATACGTGGAACTGACCGGATACGCCACCCCCTTTGATCTCCTGGGTCAGGAAAAAAGATAGAGGGCATGGGGGCTGAGGCAAAGGGGTGGGCGGCGTGGCAGGGCGATTTTATCGGTTGCAAAATGGCTATAATATAGTTACAATGCAACTATAAAAGCTCAGGGTCGCCAAATTTCAAATTCAAGGAGATAACTCATGTCTGATGGTGTAACGGGAGCTGTTGTGGTTGCAGGCGCAGGGATTGCCGGCATGCAATGCGCCCTTGATCTGGCCGGTTCCGGATACTACGTATACCTTCTGGAAAAGGGGCCGGCCATCGGCGGGGCCATGGCCCGGCTGGACAAGACCTTTCCCACCAATGACTGCGCCATGTGAATCATCTCCCCCAAACTGGTCGAGGTCGACCGGCACCTGAATATCGAACTGATCACATTGGCCGACATTGCCGCGGTCCACGGAGAGGCCGGAAATTTTGAGGTGGAGGTTCTGAGGCGCCCCCGGTATGTGGATATGGACAAATGCATCGCCTGCGGCACCTGCTCGGAGAAATGCCCGAAAAAGGTGGACGATCTCTTTAACGGGAATCTCATTAAACGCAAGGCCATCTATGTGGAATATCCCCAGGCGGTCCCTCTCAAATATGTCATTGACAAAGACAACTGCATCTATTTTCAAAAAGGAAAATGCCGGGCCTGCGAAAAATTCTGCCCCACAAAGGCCATCTGTTTTGACCAAAAAGAGGAAAGACAAACCATCCGGGCGGGCGCCGTTATCCTCGCCCCCGGATTCAGATCCTACGACCCCAGCCCTTACACCACCTATGCATACAGCAAGTACCCCAATGTGGTGACAAGCGTGGAATTTGAACGGATCCTGAGTGCCACAGGACCGTATCAGGGGCATCTCCAGCGGCCTTCCGATGGAACATCGCCCAAGAAAATCGCGTGGCTCCAGTGTGTCGGATCAAGGGACGTTCACCGATGCGATCATGGGTATTGCTCGTCGGTCTGCTGTATGTACGCCATCAAGGAGGCGGTTATCGCCAAGGAACATGCTGGGGCCGGCCTGGACTGCGCTATCTTTTACATGGACATGCGGACCCACGGAAAGGATTTCGAGCGGTACTACACGGAAGCAAGAGAAAAGCACGGGGTCCGTTTCATACGATCGCGTGTTCCCACCATCGACCTGAAAGACTCGGGCGACCTCCTGATCCCCTATGTCAACGAAGCCGGGGACGTGGTCCAGGAGACCTTTGACATGGTGGTCCTTTCCGTCGGCATGGAGACCTCCCCTGAGGCTTTGGAACTGGCGCACCGGATCGACGTCGACCTGACCGAGGGGGGATTCTGCGAGACAGAATCGTTTTGTCCGGTATCCACGTCCAAACCGGGCGTGTACGTGTGCGGGGCATTTCAAGGACCCAAGGATATCCCCCAGTCCATCATCGAAGCCAGTTCTGCAGCCGCAGAGGCGGGCGCCCGGTTGAGCGGCGCAAGGAACACCCTGACCAGGCATATCGAGGTTCCGGAGGAGAGACAGATCGCCGGGGAAAGACCCCGCATCGGCGTATTTATCTGCCACTGCGGCATCAATATCGGGGGGGTGGTGGATGTCCCCGGGGTGCGAGATTACGCCAGGGGTCTCCCTTACGTGGAATATGCCACGGACAACCTGTTTACCTGTTCCACAGATACCCAGCAGATCATCGCCCGAATCATCAAGGATAAAGGTCTTAACCGTATTGTAGTGGCGGCCTGCACCCCTAAGACCCATGAGCCCCTGTTTCAGGAGACACTGGTGGATGCGGGCCTGAATAAATATCTTTTTGAAATGACCAACATCCGGAACCAGGACTCCTGGGTCCATAAGGATTCTCCCCGGTCAGCGACCGAAAAGGCCAAGGACCTGGTCCGAATGGCCGTGGCCAAGGCCGCACTGATGGAACCTCTGATGGAGGCCGAACTGGGGATCAGCCCGAAGGCCCTGGTGGTGGGGGGGGGGATCTCCGGGATGACGGCGGCAAAAAGTCTTTCTGCTCAGGGATTTCCGGTCTGCCTTGTGGAACGGTCTTCTTCCCTGGGCGGTCAGTCCTTAGCCCTTTTCAGGACCTGGAAGGGAGAAGACGTTCAAAAGCATCTCGCTGAATTGATTACATGTGTTCAGGAAGATCCTCAAATCGACGTATGTCTCGACACGGAACTGGACGATGTGGAAGGGTTTGTGGGAAACTTCAAAACAAGACTCGTCTCAAACGGGGAGGATTCTCTGATCGAGCACGGTGTTGCGGTGATCGCTACCGGCGCAAGGGAGTCGAGGCCTCGAGAGTACATGTATGGAGAGGACCCCCGGGTGCTCACCCACCTGGAACTGGATCAAAAGATGATTGCCGGCGATCCGGCCCTCAAAAATATCAGGACCGCCGTATTTATTCAGTGCGTGGGATCCCGGGAGCCTGAGCGACCCTATTGCTCCAGGGTCTGCTGCAGCCATTCCATTGAGAGCGCGCTCCAGCTGAAGGCGCTGAACCCGGATATGAAGGTCTATATATTATACCGGGATATCCGCACCTACGGGGAACGGGAGCGTCTTTATCGGGACGCGCGCCTGGCAGGGGTGGTGTTTGTCCCGTTCTCGGTGGATCAGAAGCCCCGGGTGTTTTTGGATGAGGACCGTCTCAGACTTGAGGTGCGGGACACTGTATTGGGGGAAACAATCACCTTCACCCCTGATCTGGTGGTGCTGGCCGCAGCCATCGTGCCCTATGGGGACGAGAAGCTTGCGCAATTGTTCAAGGTGCCGATGAATGAAGATGGGTTTTTTGTGGAGGCCCATGCCAAGCTGGGGCCTTCCGAATTTGCCACAGACGGCGTATTCCTCTGCGGGATGAGCCATTATCCCAAACCGATAGACGAATCCGTTGCCCAGGCACTGGCCGCGTCATCCCGGGCGGTGACGCTTCTGTCCCGAAAGTCGGTTCGAATGACCGGGACGGTGGCCTGTGTAAATCCCTACGCGTGCAGCAGCTGCGGCGTGTGCGGGACCATCTGTCCGTATTCAGCCCCTGCAGTGGTGACGCAGGGACCTTTTGCAGGTAAAATGGAAATCAATCCCGCGCTGTGCAAGGGATGCGGGTTGTGTGTGGCCTCATGTCGATCCGGGGCGCTGAACCTGAAGGGCTTTGGAGAAGATCAGATCATGGCCATGATCAATGAGATATAGATTAAGAGATATAGATTAATTTGGGAATTGGGGAATTAAAGAATTGAGGAATTCAGGAATTCAGGAATTCAGGAATTTAGGGATTAAAGAATGCCGGGATTTGGGGATCGGCAGGGAGGGACCCCCATCAATTCCGCAACGGATGCTATCAAGGTGATATTATGGGAATCATAGACCTGGATCGGAGCGATCCGGATTTTTTAAAGGACGTGGCCCGACAGCCCGGAGGGGAAATGATACAGGCCTGTTTCACCTGTCGCAGTTGCGTGGCGGGCTGTCCCATATCGGCCGTCAACAAGGAGTTCAGCCCGGCCAAGATCATTCGAATGGCCATTTACGGGCTCAAGGATGAGGTCCTCAGAAGCGATTTCGTATGGCTCTGCGCCACCTGTTATACATGTCAGGAGAGATGCCCCCAGGGCGTGAACATCACGGAGTTCATGACCCTCCTGAAGAACATGGCCATCAAGGAGGGGTTTGCGCCCGCCGGAATAAGGGCCCAGCTGAAACTGGTCACCAATGACGGCCGGATCTATCCGATCGATGATTTTGACAACAAGAAGCGGACAAAGGCGGGACTGCCGGTATTGCCTACCGCATGTAAGGAAATAGAGAAATTGTTCCATAAACAGACCGTTGCTGAATAATGAATAATAATATGGGGATCGGGTTTGACGGTATCATGCACGGAAGAACCCTTTGAGGTGCAATCAGTCGACAAAACGTCAAGGGACGGATTAATGAAATACGCATTTTTTTTGGGCTGTACCATTCCCGCCAGGGCCAGAAATTATGAGCTCTCCGCCAGAAGAGTGGCAGAGACCCTGGGGATTGACCTGATAGAGACGGACAGGTTTATGTGTTGCGGATTTCCCATAAAGGCCGCAGATAGGGAGGCTTCCACTCTCATGGCCGCTTACAACCTTTCCCTGGCCCGGGAGAAAGGCCTGGATATATGCTCCCTGTGCAGTTCCTGCGCCTCCCAGCTGGCCGAGGCCGTACACCACCTCTCGCAGGACGACGACGAAAAGGCCCGGGTCAATGAGCGACTTTCCGAAGTGGGCCTGACATACAGAGAGGGCCCGAGGGTAAGGCATTTTGCCCGGGTCCTGTTTGAAGAAGTGGGGGCGGAAACCATCAGAAACTCTTTTAAAAGGGATCTGAAGGGCCTCAGAATCGCCGTCCACTACGGCTGCCATTATCTCAAGCCGTCCTCCATCCACGATTGTTTTGACGATGTGGAAGACCCCGGATCCATCGAAGAACTGGTCGCCCTTACCGGGGCCGAGGTGGTGGCGTATTCGGGCAAGAAAATGTGCTGCGGCGGTCCCGTACTTCCTGTGGATGAAAAGGTGGCCCTGTCCGTCACCAAGAAGAAGCTGGACAGCCTTGCGGATGCGGGGGCGGACGCGCTCTGTCTGGTGTGCCCTTTCTGCTCGGTCATGTACGACGGAAACCAGAAGAGCATTGAATCGGAATTCAATGTGACGTATAACCTTCCGGTCCTCTACTTGACCCAGGTCCTTGGACTGGCCATGGGATTTGACAGAAAAGAGCTGGGATTGAACATGAATGTGGTGAAGACCAAGGAATTGCTGGAAAGGGTTGCCGGGTAGGCAGGTTTTCAGGCGGGCCCCAGGGCGGCGTCCTTCGCATCAAATTTTTCAGCGATGAGGTGCTCGAATTCCTTTCCAAAATAGCGACGATTTTTCTGAAGATACCATTTGATGCTCCGCCAGTAGCCCTTCAGCTCCTCCATGTCTTGAATGTTTGCAAGGACGCCTTGAATCTCGGTGAGCTTTTCCCGCTTCAATGCATCCTTTCGCATCTCATAAAGGTCGTTCAGCCGGTGCTTTTGCTCAGGGGAGAGCCCGATATCCCATGACCGGTCCAGGAGATCGCTGACCAGGTTGTGCAGGTCCTCGAAATCCTTGACCAGGCCCATCTGCTTTTCCGTACGGTTCAGAATCATATCGGTTACCTCGGTCATCCTTTTTTCAAACGCCTCCTCCAGGCGCCGTTCATAATCATCCGTATAGAAGGGATAGGTTCTCAGGGATCTTAAGCTGTAATGAAAATAGTTTTTCAATTGTTCCAGGTCATTGATGGATGAGAGATACGATATTTTCCGGGAGATGGAAATCAGGTCCTGAAATTCCACTGAAAGGAGGTTGGGGAATTTATCTTTTCTGAGGAGGATGCCGTTCTTGGCGTTCAGGAGACGGATTGTCTGAGATCTTTCTTCCCAGATCTGCCGCATAGAAAGGTTGTTAAGGCATTCATTGACTGCTTCGTAGCGTTTATCGATTTCCTTTATCATCTCCAGAAAGCTGAGTGAAATGGGAAGACTGGCGGAGGAGATCTCCCGGATGCCCAGCAGCCCTATCAGGAGGAGTTTGACCTGATTTTGGTAGGTCAGAAAACCGCTGACCTTCTCATAGCCGAAGATACGCACCCTGTCTCCGATAAGCTGATCGAGGATGAAGTGCCTCACCGGTTCTGACAAGGCCTGGAGGGTCTTGTAGATGCGAAATGCCTCGTAAACCTCCTTCTCGAAAGTGGCATACCCCACATTGTGAAATCTTCTTTTTTTATGAATGTATTTCAAGGGGACCTTCAGTATCATGTTCACCAGATCTTGAAATTCAACATACCGAATCCCTCTCAGCCTCAGGAGCCTCTCTGTGGCAAAGATCATCCTTCCGGCCGCGAGGGCCATTGAGGGCTCGGCCTTGTTCCATTGAGTCGATTCCAGACACTCATCCAATGAAATCCCATCCGGGAGTCCCTGGGTCTGATACGTCTCCAGGACATGGTAGAGGGCGCCTCTTTCCTCAAAAATAGTGTTCATCTGTTGATCAAGGGTTGTGGCGCCATCGATGATTTGATGGCACATGGTTCGTATCTGGAAGAGGCGGATGGCCAGATCCTCAAGGATAAGATCTTCCCTGATCGCGGAAAGCATAATGAATGAAGAGCTCAGAAAGGCGTCGAAGAGCTCCTTATCCAGGGGGACGATGACCGATTGGAGTGCTGCAAAGGATACCTCTCCGCGGACCATATGGTGAAGCAACCCATGGTGTTTGACTAAGAAAATGAGATAGGATTTTCCCTGTTGGGTGAGATTGTATCTCTCTGCAACCCTTTCCCTGTCCACCAGAAACGCACCGGTGTCGGCAAGATCCGACGGGTTAATCTCCTCTCTGTACGCTTCCCTGAGGTGAGGAATCCTTCCGATATCCTGAAAGATGAATGACTTGGTGAGTGCATCCGACAGATCCGGATTGCTTTTGAGATTCTCCAGGATGTTCCAGAGGGTCTCCAGCTGCAATTCGCTGACGCCCACGATCCCTGCGGCCATCGGGCCGAATTCCTTCTGAGCCAGCCGGTGCAGAAATTCCGTATCGTAGTAGCTCTGTTTGTCGTGGGTGATCAAGGCCTGATATTTCCGGGTTGCCGTGAGGATGTAATCTGTTACCGGGGCGGTCAAGTAGATATGCCCGGAAAGGTCGAGATCCTGAAGTGCCGTAAATTCCGGGATCAGGTAATTCAACAGGGAGGGCGAATTGCGGTAGAGGGCCTCCATATCCGAATAGAGGGATTCAGGACGGAACATCACGGTCATGAAGATGGATTTCAGGGTGGCTCTTAATTCCTTCACTTCCTGAAACCACTGCTTCTGCCTGGCAGGGATGCTCGGTGCAGGGTCTACTTCATGAATGATCCTGAGGTGACCTTGAAAAAACGCCTCCAGATTGGAAAACAGGGTCTCCAGCCGTTTCAGAAGGGTGACGGGGATATCTGAAATGAGGCTGCCCTTGACCCTCTGTGCCAGGGTGCTTAGGCGTTCAATGTCTCGGGCCACATCCGTGTAGGAAATGTCCAACGCCTGGGTTTGGGAAGATACCTTCAGCTGAAATCCCGTACCCATAATAAAGGAGATGTGTTCGCGCTTCAGTTGATCGCTGAACTCCTTAAGAACCGCGAGATTCAGGTGCTCGATATTGATGGACCGCGCGTCCTGCTCGATCTTTTTCACCCGGTTTTCCATGTCGAGGGTCTCCACATCAGCCAAAATCGGATTGAAATTGACGATTTCCCCCTGAGCCACATTGACGGCGATCCAGAGAAGCACAAAGACATTTTCAGGGGTCATTCTTTCAAAAAGATGCCACGTTCCGTGGAATGTCAGGTCAAGAAATTTTCTGTAGAAAACGGCCAGGTGAAGAGGATCGAAGTTGAGGTACATCTCTTCGAAGTGTTCCATCTTATTTACCAGGTTAATGACTTTTTCTATCCTTGCCAACCGCTGTTCATCATAATCCGCCAGAGACTCCTTCTCCATCCGGCCCTTTTTCCTCAGTTCGGCCCAATTGTCGAGAAACTCAAAATAATTCATCATCATGAGTATTTTCTGGACGATCCTGTTATGAATGCCGCCCATGGCGGCGATCTTTTCGTCCAGCAGCTGGTTCCAATCCAGTTCCCGGTTGACAACGACCCTGACAGCGGATTCGTAGAGTTCAAAAAGCTGTTGAAGCTGTATTTGGGTCAGCTCCGTATCCCGGGCTGCCTCTGTTTCGGCCAGTGTCATCAATCGGCAGTAACGGAGCAGATTGAGGGCCTGCTGCAAATCATAGGTTTTGGCCAGATCGGAAACCGGTTTCAAAGCCTTCTCAGTGACCTTGCCTGAGATGATCCGACCCATGGCGGTGTGTCCCAGGGCGATGAGGATAATTTCCTTGAGTTCGTTGTGGGAAAACCCGAAGAGGGCCAGGGCCTCCAGATTTTCAAAGAGTCTGGTCCTGGGTCCCTCGGTCCCGCCAGGGTTCAGGTAACCCTGTATCCGATCGAGGGAGTGGATTCTTTTGGTGAGCTTGATGACGTCATTGAGGGCGCTGAACCTCCGGCTCTTGCTCTCCAGCGGCAGTCTCAACCGGTCGATAAAGACCTGGGGAAGGGGCTGGTAGTCCTCTCTCTTGAGTCTCCCCCTCAAAATTTTCAGGGTTCGGATCAAGTATTCAAATGAATTCCGGTAATCCGCCACCAGTTCTATGGGACAGCCCATCAGGTTGGAATCGGCGACCTCCTTCTTGACGCCGGACACCGGAGTTTTGACCGGCCTTCTCTGGCCCAGGTAGATGAGCATGTACTTGGGAGAGTACTCCCTGCACGAAAATCGCTTGTTCCACTCTCTCCTCACGGGATCGGGTACCACGGGGTTGAGCAACACCTTGTCAAAAAATGGTGCCAGGAGCTTGGACCATGCCTTTTCCTGATCAATAAAAAAGGGCCAGTCCTCAAACGGGGTATTCAGGTACGGAAGATCATGGATCTCCTCCAGCGACAATTCTTCAAAAGACTTCCCGCCAAGCAACTGGGTGATGCCTTCTTGTTCCACGTAAGATGCGCTCAGATACTTCTGAAGATCGAAGATGCTGACCCTGACCCTGTGTTCTTTGATCTGATAACGTTTTCGAGTGCTGAAAAGATGGGTGAACAATAAGAAATTTTTTTCCTCATGCTCGGTATGGAATGTCATGTCGACGTTTTGGTGGGTTCTGGCGGTGAGATGGTCTGCAAGGATAAAGATCTCGCCTTCCTCCGGCTTTAATACATTATAGATTTTCCAAAGCAGATAGGTGCAATACTGGTCGAGACGTCTTTTGGAAAGGGCCTCCCGGGCCAGGGGGCTGAATTTCTCCATCAGAACAATCTCATACATATCGCTGGGCAATATGACAAGATCCAGTGTCCGGTTCAGATTTGACAATTTTTCAAAGGAATCCAGAACAATGAAATGATGTTCCTTGAGGCGGAAGGTCAGTTCCTGCAGAATCAGATCGTCCGGCCGGCAGAAGACGCCGATCCGGTGATACTCCTTAAGGAATTTCTTCCGGTGGTATCCGACGGTCTTGCTGATTTCATCCACCTTGGCCGTGACATGGATGAGGGAGTTGGACATCAGGTGGACGGGGATGAGATAATACCGTTTTCCACGGCTGGAAAACCGGATCAGCAAACCCATTTTGCGATAGATTTCATTCAGTTCCTTATAATGGGCTTGAATATGGTCGGCGCTATCAAGATCAATGGCCTGAAGCTGTTCGATTTCGCTCGGCTTGAGACGGTCGTAATCCTCAAAGAGGCCGAATCCGTAGGCATTGCCGCCGAATCTGCTGCGAAGCTGGGAAGGGTGTTTGAAAGAGGCGAATGTCCCTAACGGGACAGATGAGGGATCAATTCCTAAGGATGGAAAATCATCGGGATTGATGAATTGAAAAGGGCCTTCTTTCCAAAGGCTCTGTTCCGGCAGGGGGTTGCTGGAACCCATGTAGCTTCGATCTCCAGTGGTGGATGGATTGGCGCAATGGAGAGTCCGGGCTGTATGAAACTCAGTAAAGGAGAGTCGCATCCATATTCATGCGCGCATAGGCTGTTTCGTGATAACAAAAACATCCTTTCAAACGCCCGGGTTCTTGCCGATAAGAGGATTAGAGCCAGCGTTTGCGACGTTTATATGCCTTCACATTCTTATAAGATTTGAGCGCACCCGAGGCAGCCGTGCCTAAATAAAACTCCTTTACATCGGGATTTTGCCTGAGCTCTTCAGCGCCGCTCTCCATGACGATCTTCCCATTTTCCATGACATAGCCATAATGGGCGATCTGAAGTGCCATATTGGCGTTCTGTTCTACCACCAGGAGGGTGGTTTTCTGCTCCTGGTTGATCCGCCGAATGATCTGGAAGATCTCCTTGACCAGGAGCGGGGCAAGCCCCAGAGAGGGTTCGTCCAGGAGGAGCAACTTCGGATGGGCCATCAGGGCCCTTCCGATGACCACCATCTGGAGTTCTCCGCCGCTGCAGTAGCCTGCCATCGACTTTTTCCTTGCCAGGAGGGCGGGGAAGTAGTTGTAAACCAGCTCCAGATCTTTCTGGTAGGGCTTTCCCCATCGAGTGGCTGTGCCGACCCTCAGGTTTTCTTCCACGGTCAGGTATTTAAATTCCTGACGTCCCTCCAGTACCTGGATGATCCCTTTCCGCGTGATCTCTTCGGGAGAGGAATTCTGAACCGGTTTGCCGTCATATTCAATGGAACCTTCGGTTACCTTGCCGTTTTCAGGTTTGAGCAGGCCGGAAATGGCCTTGAGTGTCGTCGTTTTTCCGGCCCCGTTGCTCCCCAAAAGGGAGACCACCTGACCTTCCCGAATGGTAAGGGAAACGCCCTTTAAGACCTGTATGACATCCGAATAGACAACGCTGATATTATTGATCAGTAGCCTGATATCATCCTGCATGGTGTAAACAGCCTCTCAGTAAGAAAACGGCCACAACCTGAAGTTTGACCGCACGATGCGCCATACCTCGGCCAGCCCTTTGGGTTCAAAGATGATAAAGAGGACAATGGCCAGTCCGTAGACGAACTCCCGGAGCGGGGCGATGGTGATGGCGACCCCGGTGGAAACCCCCACATTCATCAGATATTCCGTAATGTGACTCAACACCTCATTGAGGGTTACAATGAAGATGGTCCCGAAAACAGAGCCCGGGATGCTCCCCATCCCTCCGATGATGATCATGGCGATATATTCGATGGACAGCCACAGATTAAAAGGCTCGGGCGTGATGCTCATGGTATAGTAGGCAAACAGGGCACCGGCGAACCCCGCATAAAAGGAGCTGATGGCGAAGGAGAGGAGCTTATAGGGAAATATCGGAATCCCCATCCCCTCGGCCGCCCGGTCATTGTCTCGAATGGCGATGAAGGCGCGGCCGATCCGGGTGCGGATCAGGTTGACGGCGATCCATGTCATCAGAACAAACAAGAAAAATATGACATAGAAAAAGGCGCGATCGCTCCCTAAATCAATCCCGAACAGGGTGGCGCTCGGAACGACGATACCCATGGCACCCCCTGTCAGTGATTCCCACTGGACCAGGACATATTCGATGATGAACTGTCCTGCCAGCGTCGCGATACAGAGGTAGAGGTGTTTCAACCGGGCCGAGGGAAGACCAAAGACCATGCCTACGGCAGCGGCGATGACCCCAGCAAGGGGCACTGCAACGAAAAAAGGAAGACCCACCCTGGTGGCCAGGATGGCGCCGGCATAGGCCCCGACGCCGAAAAAAGCCCCGTGACCCAGTGAGATCTGGCCGGTAAACCCGATGAGGAGATTCAGGCCGACCGCGGCAATGGCATAAATGCCTACGCTGTTGAGGATATACAACGTATAAGAACTGCTGATGAACGGCACGACACCAAAGAGGAGCACGATGCCGATGCCCATCCAGAGCCGGCCGAAATCGGTGCTGAAGATATTTAAATCTTGATGGTAACTGGTCTTGAAGCTGCCGCAAGGATGAAACTGGAGTTTACGCATGTCTATGTCTTTTCCTCATTCCGAGAATGTCTCGCGCAAAGACGCAAAGACGCAGAGTTAAAAAGGTTTTTTCTGTCTCCTGTATTCTGATTTCTGCGCAAAATCAGGAGGATCATATCTATGACACGTGGTCCTATGACTTTTCTGACAGGGTTCCGGGAATAAGGGCCTAAGGGCTACAATCTAAAATGGCCAACCTGCAATCTATTAAACCCGTTCGATTTCCACCAGGCCGAAGAGTCCGTATGGTTTTACCATGAGTATGAAAATCAGGACAATGTAGGGAATGATTTCCCTGAGCGAGGTGGAGATGTACCCGCCGGTAAAGGTCTCCAGCAGGCCGATAATGACGCCCCCCAGGATGGCGCCGCCGATGCTGTCCAATCCGCCTAAGATCACCACAGGGAACACCTTGAGCCCGATGGAACTCAGCTCGTGAACGTTGATCCCGTTGATGATGCCTAAGACAATGCCGCTCATGGCGCAGACCAGGGCGGCGATGGCCCAGGAGAGGGCAAACACCCTTCTCACGTGAACGCCGAGGGAGAGGGCCGCGGGCTGATTGTCGGCCACAGACCTCATGTAGATCCCCTGGGATGAATATTTGAAAAAGAACCCGAACAGGATTAAAAACAGGATGCCGATAATGAATGCTGCCACATAGGCGGCGGGGATCTGGATGGCCCCCCACTGCATGGAGAGGGCCTGGGGGAGGAAATCGGGATAGTCGTGAATGTCTCCGCCGAAGATGAAGAGCAACAACCCCCTGAACATCAGGGCCAGTCCCAGTGTCAGCATGATGACCTGGATAAGGGCCTCTCCAATCAGTGGGCGAAGGAAAAATTTCTCCAGGATAAAGCCGAGGGTGAAACTTCCGGCCAGGGTCAATGCAAACGCCAGGACAATGGGCAGATCCGCCCAGGCGGAGAGGGCAAGGAAGAGAAACGCCCCGATGGCCATCAGTTCGCCGTGGGCAAAATTGAGGACGCTGCTCGATTTAAAAATCATGACAAAGCCGAGCGCCGAAAGGGCGTAAAGAAACCCTAATGAAAGCCCGCTTACCAGAAGCTGAAGAAAAAATTCCATACCCGTAGATGCCCCCTCACACCGTCAGTATCTTTACGGTTGTTTCGATGGTCCCGATAGTGCCGTCCCTGTATCGCACTTGGCCCTTTATCGGCAGTTCCGTCTTTTCCGAATACATGGCATCGATGAGGGTCTTATACTGCTCAAAGACATATTTGCGCCTCACCTTGCCCGTTCGCGTCAATTCTTCATCGTCCGCGTCCAGAAGTTTATACAATAGAATAATGCGGACCAGTCTCATCGGGTCCGGCAACTGGGTATTGACCTCGGCCACCTCGCCCCGGATCAATTCCTCCACAGCCGGCTGTTGGGACAAATCCGTATAGGTGGTATAGGGTATTTTTCTGTCTTCGGCCCAGTTTCCTACGTTTCCGAAGTCGATGTTGATGAAGGCCGTGAGAAATTCCTGTCCTTCTCCCCAGATGACGGCCTCTTTGATGTACGGGCTGAACTTGAGCCTGGTTTCAATAAAGTCGGGCGAGAAGGCCTCTCCTTCACGGGTTCGCATGATATCCTGCTTTCGACCGATGATGAGAAGGTGACCGTCGTCGTCATAGTAGCCGGCATCCCCGGTATAGAACCAGCCGTCTTTCAGGGACTCGGCGGTTGCCTCCGGGTTCTGAAAGTATCCGACAAAGTTGGATTTGCTGCGAACCAGGACCTCCTGGTCTTCGGTGATCCTGATCTCTGTTCCGGGAAGGGGTTTGCCCACGGTCTCCGGTTTAACCTCGTCATCCGGCTGCACCTGAAATATCCCGCAGGTTTCCGTCAGCCCGTAACATTGTTTCAGGTTGAGGCCGTTGGCCCTGAAAAACCGAATGACATCCGGACTGATGGGGTGTCCGCCCGTGTAGGCCGCGCGGAAGTTGAGACACCCGACGCGATCCATCAGGGGTCTGGAAACCACTCGGGTGCCCAGCCACCGCGACAGCCTCAGCCGTCCGGGGACCGCCTTCTTCTCTGATTCAAGGTCAACAATCTGCCTGCCGATTTTCTGCGACATGTCATAGAGTCGCCGCTTGATGAATCCTGCATCATTGATCTTGACCCGGATCTTGGACGCGAGATCCTCCCAGAACCTGGAAGAGGAGACGATAACCGTCGGTCCGATTTCCCGGAAGTCCTCCACTGCCGTCTCAAAGGTCTCCGGGAAATTCATGACCATCCCGCCGCAGAGCGTGACGCCCACGCCCCACATCTGGTCTACGATCCAGGCGGTCGGCGTGATCGAAATCCAGTTGTCCTCAATGCCGATGGGGGCTGTCTGGAGCCACTTGGAGGCCATATCGGTAAAATTGCCATGGCTTAACATGACCAATTTGGGGAACCCGGTGGTCCCCGATGTCATGAGCATGAGCGCCACATCCTCGGGCTTTCCCTCCCATAGCTCTTTGTTGTAGAGCTCGGGCTGTTCCTTGTCCAGTTCTTCCCCCAGATCCAGGAGCTGACTGAAGCTGATCAGCCAGGGGTTGTCCTCGTAAGTCCGCATGCCGGTGGGATCGGTGTAGATGACGCGTCTCGTGTGGGGCAGGTCTCCCTTGCAGGCAAGGAGTTTGTCCACCTGTTCCTGGTCCTGCGCAAAGACATAGGCGGCTTCGGCCCGGTTAAGGCCCCCGACCAATTCCTTGGCCACGGCCGATGTAAACAGGGGGAGGGCCACTCCCCCCACAGACTGTGCCCCCAGCTCTGCAAAGAGCCATTCCGGGTCATTATCAAGGATCAGACCGACATTCTCACCCCGTTTGAGGCCGAGGGAGATCAGACCCATTCCGATGAGTTTTGTATATCGGAAATAATCTTTCCAATGATAGGTCTGCCATATGCCGTACGCCTTATCCCGCAGGGCGATCCGTTCAGCCCCCAAACGCTCCGACTGTCTCAGCAGGATCTGAGGCAAGGTAAATTGCCCTAAAGAGGACAGCGTCTCCGGGTCAATCCGCTCTATTCCATTGTTGCTGTTCACAGACATCCTTTTCCCGATACCATTAATCCCTCGATCCCTGAATTACTTGATCCATAAGTTCGCAATTCCGGTGAGGTGTTTATGTGGCTGCGCCTATTCAATTTTGGAAGTATCTCCGAGATAGGCCTTAACGACTTGGGGATGATTTTGAACAAAATCCGGAGATCCCTCCGCTATTTTGACCCCGAAATCAAATACCGCCACCCGCTTCGAGATACTCATGACGATGGACATGTCATGTTCCACCAGTATCATGGTCTGGTTCCATGCCTCATTCAATTCGATCAGAAACCGGACCATGTCCTCCTTTTCCTCCAGGGTCATCCCTGCAAAGGGCTCATCCAGGACCAGGAGCTTGGGTTGCAGCGCCAATGCACGGCCCAATTCAACACGCTTTCTCAGCCCATACGGGAGAGAACCGACAAGCTGCTTCCGGATCGGCTGCATCTCCAAAAAATCGATGAGTTCTTCCAGAATCTTCCGGTGGCGAACTTCTTCTTCTCGCACGCTCTTCAGGAAGAGGGCGGCCTTTCCCACATGATAATTGCAATGGACGTGCCTGGCCAGCAGCATGTTGGAGAGCACCGTCATGCCGGGAAAAAGCTCGATGTTCTGATAGGTCCGACCGATGCCGATCCGGGTGAGATGATGCGTGGACAGGCGGGTGACATCCTGCCCGTTAAAAGAAATATGGCCTTCCTGGGGTTTGTAATAGCCGGTAATGCAGTTTAAAAGGCTGGTCTTGCCTGCGCCGTTAGGTCCGATAATGGATACCAGTTCGCCGTTCCGGACATTCAGATCAATCTTGGTCAGCGCCGTAATCCCGCCAAACTTGAGGGTCAGGTCTTTCACCTCCAGCTCGGCCCGTCGTTCCTCGGGCCGAGCTGAGGTGAAGATACTGGGTTCACCGCGAAAGGCTTTCATTTTAAGATCGTTACCTTTTCCTTTTCCGGGTTCCAGAAGTTGGTTAGCGGTTTGAATGTCTGATCTTCATTAATTTTAACAATTCGGGCGGAAAAAGAACCGCTGTGGTCGGTGGCGGTGTAGGTGATGTTGGGGATCAATCCGCCGAAATCTTCATTTTGGAAGGTCTCCAGCGCCACATTTATGGACTCGCTGTCTATCTTACCCAATTTGTCATGCGCCCTCTGGAAGGCCCTGGCCATGATAGCTCCGATAACAATCCCCTCCCAGTAGGAACAGTCAAATTTATCCACGGTCTTATACCGCGCCATCAGGTCTTCAATCATTTTAATGCCCGGCGTGCCGTCACCTGGCAGACATCCCGGGAATTGCATGTGCATCCGGTCTCGAATAAGGCCCGCTCCCCGTTTGAAGAAATCGGGATCCGTCGATGTCCAGGTGCCGAAAAAGGGGACGTCATAACTCACCCGGTCTGCGGACTGAAGCGCCATGATAATGGCGGAAGGGAGGCACTGCATGAAGATATATTCCGCCCCTTTGTCTTTCAGCCTCAGGAGTTCGGTCTTGAGATCCAGGCTCTTGGGCGGGAATTCCTCAACGGCAACGATTTCTATGTTGTTTTTGGAGGCATACTCCTGGCTGGGTTCGTGAATCGATTTTCCGTAGGCGTTGTTATAGGTCAAAAGTCCCACCTTGGGCGCCGCATTCCCTTTGTGGATGGCCTTGATGTATCCGAGAACCGCGTACGAGTCCATTACATAACTACCAAAGGGGAGGTACGCATAATCGACAGGAGGCTTGAGGATGCCCTGATAGGTGGAATAATTGATGTTGGGGACTTTATACTTCTGAATGATCGGTTTGGCCATGATCCCGGAACCTGCATCCCAGGTGGCAATCATATCCATTTTATCGGATGTGCAGAATTTCTTTACGAATTTAAGGGCTTCGGGGACTTTATAGGCATGGTCAACCACCGTCAGGTCGATCTTATTGCCGGCGATGCCCCCTTTCTCCTCATTGATATACCGGAAATAGTCTTGTTGTCCTTTGGCGTGGAATTGACCCCACGTGGATGCCGGGCCTGTCAGGTTAATAACCGCCCCCGCCTTGATGTCTTTTGCGAAAGCGCCAGTTGGGATGCCGATTGCGACCAATCCTGCAATAACCAAAAAAACAGTCGTCAAAACCAGTAATTTGCGCATGGGCCTCTCCTTTATCAACTAAAGAGTTTATTCACTACATCCACAAAACCTCACGCCGAAACCGGATCACCTCCTTTTCTTTCTGGAATTATAAATTATAGACAGAGCGCTGTTGGGCCGCCAGATCGCTGTTCCGGATATATCCTTGCCCAGCTTGATGTGTTCTCCAGATGATGTATCCAGGCACTCTAATTCAACTATGATTTTCTTGTCAAGAAGTTATTGCCATCCAAGTTCCCATAATTTCCGTCGCTCTTGAGGCGCCTGATCCGGCTGGTTTTTCACTGCATTTGCAGGAAGATGGAGAAAAAGGCTTGACAGCCCGGCCGGGCAATGGTATCTGATTTCTGAATGAATAGTCATTCATTAACGGTGAACTCATGGCGAAGAGAAAAAACAACGAAAAATATCAGAGAATTATTGCAGCGGCCACCAAGGTTTTTGCCAGGAAGGGCTTCTACCAGTCCAAGATATCGGAGATTGCCAAAGAGGCCCGGGTTGCGGACGGCACCATTTATATCTATTTTGAGAATAAGGACGATATTCTCATCTCTCTGTTCGAGGAGCAGATGCAGGCCGTACTGGATAATATGACCTCCCGGTTGGTGAACCTGACCGATCCGGCGAAAAAGCTCGAAGAATTCGCATGGACCCATCTGAGCCTTATCCATAATAATAAGGACATGGCCGAGATCATTCAGGTTGAACTGCGCCAGAGCGGCAAGTTCATGAAAGAATATAAAAATGAAAAATTCATTCAATACCTGAACATTATAGAAGACATCGTCGTGGAAGGTCAGAAATCGGGACTTTTCAAGAAAAATATAGTCCCCAATGTGGCCAAGAGGGCATTTTTTGGGGCATTGGATGAGGTGTCCAGATGTTGGGTGTTGTCAAGTCGCAGGCAATATGATATCAAAACCGTCGCCAGACAGATCAGCGAATATTTCTTGGACGGGATAAGCGTTTGCCCCGGGTCGACGGGTATCCGGGCATAGGCCGGCATTCCCGTAGAATGTATACCCGGATGCCCGGAACAATGCTGATTTTTCAGGCGTCATGATGCGTAGGCGAAAAGGAGATGGGTTATCATATTGTCGACCCACACCATGGTCGACAAATTAAAAATTCGTTAATGGGTTTGAGAAAGGAGGATCACGTGAATATTATCGTTTGTCTGAAACAGGTGCCGGATACAGAGACCCAGATCAAGATCGGATCGGACGGCAAGTCCATTGTGACCGATGACATCAAATGGGTCATGAATCCCTATGATGAATTTGGGGTAGAAGAGGCTTTGCGTTTGAAGGAAAAACATGGGGGAGAGGTCACTGTGATAGGGCTCGGCCCGAAAAGGGTCACCGAATCCATACGCACAGCACTGGCCATGGGCGCTGACAAGGGGATTCTCGTCAGCGACGAGGCATTGGAAGGAAGTGATTCCCTTGCCCATGCAAAGGCGCTCGCCGCGGCCGTCAAAGACACTGAATACGATCTCATCTTCACCGGACAGCGGGCGGTAGATGACGATTTGGGCATTGTCGGCGCCACCGTGGCGGAGTTGTTGGGCATTCCGCAGCTTTCCCTGATTGTCAAGGTGGAAGTGGCGGAGGACGGCAAGTCGGTAAAGGTGGAACGGCCCATCGAAGGGGAAACGCTGATCATCACATCGACGCTTCCGGCCCTGATCACGGCCCAAAAAGGCTTAAACGAACCGCGTTATGCGTCATTGCCCGGGATTATGAAGGCGAAGAAAAAACCCCTCGCTGAAAAATCTCTTGCGGATCTGGGGCTGGACAGTGCCGATTTCGGAACAGGGGCAAGAAAGCTGAAAATCCTGGAGCTGACGCCGCCTCCCGGCAGGCAGGCGGGTAAGATTATCGAAGGGGAGACACCGCAGGAAAAGGCTGCACAATTGGCGAAATTACTCCACGAAGAGGCGAAGGTCCTCTAAGCCTTCCACCGGAGGCATGGTGTCGCTGCGGCGTGATGTGTGAATGTGGAACAATACAGACAGGTAAGGAGATAAAAATGGCACAGGGAGTCTGGATAATTGCTGAGCAAAGGGACGGAGAAATCCGGAAAATTAGTTACGAACTGGTCAGTGAAGGGAGGCGTCTGGCCGATGCCTTGGGTCAGGATCTGACAGTGGTGCTGCTCGGCTCCAATGTCAAAGAAAAAGCCGCGGAATTCGGCCCCTACGGAGCGGACAAGGTCCTGGTGGCTGACGATTCAAGGCTTTCCCCCTATACAACGGATGCGTATGTCTCTGTTATTTCCCAGCTGGTGAAGGCCAATGAACCCGGCATATTGCTTTTGGGTGCGTCTGTCGAGGGAAAGGATCTGGCCGGCAGATTGGCCGCCAGGTTAGACGTGGCCATGGCCCAGGACTGCACGGCTTTCGCCGTTGAAGACGGGAATCTGGTGGCCACCCGCCCCATCTATGCGGGCAAGGCCTACGCAAAGGTGACCTTTGAAAACAGTTGGCCCCAGATGGCCACTGCCAGACCAAAGGTAATGAGCATTCGTGAGCCCGATCCTTCCAGATCCGCGGAGGTGGTGGATGCGTCTTTTACGCTTGATGATGCCGAGCTCAAGACAAAGGTCGTTGATGTGGTTAAGGATGAAAGCGGCAAGGTGGACCTGACAGAGGCAGACAAGATCGTCTCAGGCGGCCGCGGCATGAAGGGACCTGAAAATTACACTATTTTAGAGGCATTGGCCGCTATTATCGGTGCCAGCGTCGGTGCTTCCCGGTCGGCGGTGGACGCGGGCTGGCGGCCCCATGCAGACCAGGTGGGGCAGACTGGAAAGGTGGTGTCGCCGAACCTTTATGTGGCGTGCGGCATATCCGGGGCGATTCAGCATTTGGCGGGCATGAGCACCTCAAAGGTAATCGTGGCCATTAATAAGGATGAGGACGCCCCCATATTTCAGAAGGCCGATTACGGGGTGGTCGGCGACCTTTTTGATGTGGTTCCGGCCCTGACGGAAGAGGTCAAGAAGTACATGTAAAGTAAGGATCTGGGGATTGAGGGTATTGCCTCAATCCCCAGATCCTATCCCATTCAATTCCCTTCCAGCACCAGATAAGCCCGCTGTCATTATTTGATTGACAAAAAATGAAATTTCGATAAATTAGAAGTTTATGGTATATAGAGGCGGTGTAGCTCAGTTGGTCAGAGCATACGGCTCATATCCGTAGAGTCACTGGTTCAAATCCAGTCACCGCCACCAATAAAAATCCCGATCAGATATTGACAAATGCGGGGTAGGGCTTATTTTCTGCGTGACTTATATGCAATCCATGAGCCTTTCAAGATGGCCCATTTCAGGCGGAATGAACTTATTACAGTAAGCGATGCCCTCGACATTGCAGAAGATGCAACAGGAAATTTCTTCAAGACGTCGATCGGGCAATCCAAGAGATATGGGTATGATGTAAAAACCCTCTCCTCTTTGAACCAAAGGGAGATCAGCAGCGTTGCCCTTGCCGTGCTGAGTAAGGGGATAAGGGTATTGAAGGATTTTGAACCCAGGACCAAGACACGCGATTTTTATTTCATTTGCCTGCAAGACCATCTCATCCTAAGGGCACTGAGAAGGGATAGAGATCTGGCGCTTCTGCCGTTTCTGGTATATATCTTCACCCACGAACTGGTCCATATCGTCAGATTCTGTAAGTTTTTTCAGAGATTCGATGTGACGGATAGAGAGCGGGCCGAGGAAGAGGAGGTCGTGCACTCGCTGACCTTTGACATATTGAAAAAATTTTCCCTGGCCCACCTGGATTATGTTCTGGATTCTTACCAGGGCCACAGGATCTGTCAAATCAGGAGTGACATGAAGGAGGAAACTAGGAATGCCGATTTACGAATATGAATGTGACGCATGCGGACGTCATATGGAAGTCTTGCAGAAGTTTTCAGATCCGCCGCTGACCGAGTGCGAGATGTGTCATTCTCACAAAGTCAAGAAAGTTATTTCTCAAAGCACCTTTCATCTGAAAGGGACAGGCTGGTACGTAACTGATTATGCCTCCAAGTCAGGGGCCACCTGCGCCAAGAGCCCGGAAAAGAGTTCTGACGGAGAAAAAAAATCAGAGACCGCATCGGCGACAGACACCAAGAATAAGAAGGAAGCTCCGGCGCCTTCCAAAGCCAAGGATTAGGCCGAAAAGGTTCTCCATGTATACAAGAGATTCGGGCAGAGTTCAGGATAAATTGATTAATAAACTTGAGAGGCAGGAGAAGCAGAGGGCCTTTCAGCAGGGAAGATTCTTCAGGTTCAAACTCCCTGAAATTCATAACAAGCTGCGGCAGACCCTGTTAGAGGAAAAGATTATTGAAACCGATAATGCCACGGCTGTTTCAGATTCGATCCTCAAAGGCCTGAAAATGGCCCTTAATAGCTCGGAATTTGATTTCAAATATTTTGTTTCACCCATCCGCAATCTCGTCTCGCATCCGAATCCCTATTCTTTGTATATGACCCAATATCTGATGGAGATCCTTATCAATGACCCGGACGTGATCGACATCTACGGAACGGATGAGGATATCTACCATGCCATTGACCGGATCATCAGCCAGAGCCGTAATCAGTTCGAAAAGGTGGAGAAAGACATTATTGCCCAGCTGGACCAGAAAAAGACGCTGACGCCCGGGTCTGCCGAGTACAAGATCGCCATGGATCAGCTCCTCCGAGAGAAACTGGGGGAACCGCAGCGATAGTGCGGATGGGCATCTATTCGTCGGCTTCGTAGTCCAACAGATATTGTTTCACCTCCAGCCCGCTTCCAAAACCGCCGGGCCCCCCGGCAGCCACTACCCTATGTCACGGATAGATCAGAGGGATGGGATTTCTCCCCATGACCTGACCCACGGCCCTGGCGGCCAGGGGCTTTCCTATTATTGAGGCCACCGCTCCATATGTCCGTGTCCGGCCAAAGGGGATGGCGGCCACCGCCTCCAATACCGCCCGTTGAAACGGAGTGAACGAGACATCCATGGCGAGGGGGGTTTCAGTGGGGGTATTTCGAAAGGCAGCCTCCACGGCCTCGGCAAGAGGGCGATTCAGACGGTGGTCCTCTGTGAGACGCGCGGTCGGAAACAGACGCCTGAAAAACAGCACGGAACGGCTGGTCCGGTTCAGCCCCAGTCCGACCCGAAACGCCCCTTTCCCTGTAGATGCCAGGTATACGGTCAAACGATCCAGCTTTATTTGCGAGCAGTAGAGGTCTGGAAATGTCTTCCCTGCCATGTGTCTCTCCTTTGAAGCGTATCTTGAATAACGCCTAAATTTATCTGCTTTTCCCCGGCCCATGCCGGGGCTATCAGTTCCGAAGATGGAGGATCGCCGGTGAGCCGATGGATCACCATGTCCGGGGGGAGCATCTCCAGGACGTCCACGACAAGGTCGGCGTATTCGTCTCTGCCCAGGCATCTGAAGGCGGTTTTGCCATAGAGTTCGGCCAGGGGGGTCCCCTTAACCACATACAGGAGGTGAATTTTCACACCCTGGACAGGAAGCCGGGCCAGGTACCGGGCGGTCTCGAGCATCATGTCCCGGTCTTCGCCCGGGAGTCCCAGGATGATGTGGGCGCACACGTTGATGGCCTGGTCGGCGGCCATGCGAACGCTTGTTTCAAAACAGGAGACATCATGCCCTCGATGGATCCGCTTCAGGGTTATATCGTGTGACGATTGGAGACCGTATTCGAGCCAGACCAGGTAATCCCTCTGATAAGATCGGATGAGGGCCAGGATCTCACGAGTCACGCAGTCGGGTCGCGTGGCCACGGACAGCCCCACCATCCCCTTGTGGGTCAATGCCTGGTCATAGAGGAATTTCAGACGGGGGGGAGGGGCATAGGTGTTGGAGAAAGACTGAAAATAGGCGATGAATTTCCGGGCCTTGTAGCGCTTTTGAATGACCTCTTTCGCCCGGATAATCTGATCGTCGATGGAGAGGCCTTCCTCAATGAAGGCACCGGTGCCGGATCCTCTGCGGTCGCAGAAAAGGCACCCCTCCCGGGAGATGGTCCCGTCGCGATTGGGACAGCCGAGGCCGACATCCAGAGATATTTTCTGGACCCTTTCACCGAATATTTCTTTCAGGTAGGTATTAAAGTCTCGATATCTTTGCATACACGGATTCAGGGGGTCAACGGTTTACGGTCAATCCGGTGAACCCGGATATTGCGGAATGCGGGCGACGGCCCGGGCTTTCCCTTTTTCAGGAAAATAAATAGAGAATGTGCTTCCCCCTGTTTGACGGCAATCCTCTTCATTGGTGCAATGAGCGCATTCGCTGATCCGCCCGGGACATACATCCGTATTTTCCGGTATGAATTTGCATCTGGTGGACTCCATGTGGATCTCAAAACCGTACCGCTCGGAGAAGATCTTCATGCGCAACAGATCAGCCCCTTTTCCGCCGGCATTGAAGTCAAAGGCCCGCTTGGATGAATAGGCCATGGTGTCCTGAGTGGCAAAAAATCCTTCGAAGATCCTTTGTTGATCCTCTTCTATGATGCCGACGCCGCAGTCACGCACCACCAATTCGGTACCCCCGTCCCTTTTCCTGACCATGACCTCTATTTGTCCTTGGTCCGGGGTGTTTTCAACGGCGTTCTTGATGAGGCCGTCGATGGTCTTCTGCAAAGGATCGAGGGGCATGCAGACCGGTGGCGCAGATTCGAGCCGGCGTATGATATCGACCTGGCGGTGTGAAAACAGGGGCTCGAGGGCTGCGATTCTCTCCCCGACGTATCGGTCCAGGGCCACCTCCTTGGGCTCGAGTTTCTTGGGGCCAAACAGCGTATCGATCTTTTTTCGAATTGTTTCCACCAGCCGCCCCTCTCCCACCTCCTCTGCGAACAGGGTTTCCAGTTCATCCGTACACTCCGCAAGCATCTGGGTCAAGAGTCCATAGGACCGGTATTGGCGTTCCCGCATGATGTCTTCCACCTGGCTCTGGATCTCTATGATGCGGTCCAGGTTTCTCTTGCTTCGGATAATCGTATTCTTCCACTTGTCTTCAGGGAGTTGTGTCAGGTTTTTCTCCAGGATATTGAGGGAGCCGGAGAGGACAGAGACCGGGGTCTTCAACTCATGGGAGAGGTGGTTAATCACCTTGTCCTTGGCCCGGTTCATGCTCGTGACCTCTATGTACGCGCGCTTCAATTCTTCAGCAAAACGGGCGTTGTCTATGGAAAGGGCCACGGTCCCGGCGATCATGCTCAGCAACTCTACATTTGCCTGGTCAAAGGGCTCCTCCCCCTTCTTGTTGATGGCGCATAACACCCCGATAATCCGGTCTTTGCTCTTCAGGGGAACCAAAAGAAGATTCCTTGTATGATAGCCCAGCTTCTTGTCTCTCTCACCGTGGAGTTCTCGATCCGTGGATGTGTCGGAAACAATGACGGGCTCGCCGGTCCTGATCACCTTTCCCGCCACAAGCTCCTCAATGGGAAACCGGATCTCCTTGATCCGTTTCTGAGTGGCGGTGTCGTCATAGGCCGCGCCGATAAAGTAGAGTTCCTGATTTTCTTCATCCAGCAGGATGACAAGGGCGCCCTCGGAATCCAGAAGTCGTTTGACTTCCTGGCTGATGTAATCCTGGAGTCCTTCCAGTTCAGGATATGCCGGGAGTGCCCTGCTGATCCTGAGCAGAGACTCATTGGTCCTGTAGGCCTCGATGATTTCTTCGGAAAACCTGGCATTTTCAATGGCCAGTGCAACGGTCCCGGCCATCATGCTCAACAGCTCGAGGTCTGTTTCGTCGAAATCGCCTTCTTTTTTATTGCGTGCGCACAAGGCCCCGATAATCCGGTCCCCGCTTCTCAAGGGCGCCTCGATCAGATTCCGGGTCTTATAGCCAAGCTCCTTGTCTATTCCCGGAAAGAAATCGGGTTCCTTGGAGGTATCCGGAACAATGACCGGCTGGCCGGTTCGAATCACCCTGCCGGCCACGCTTCTGTCAGCAGGGAATCGGATGTCTTTTATCTTTTCCTGGGTCATGCTGTCATCATAGGCAGCGCCCTTGTAGAAAAGTTCCTGATTTTCTTCATCCAGGAGTACGACCAATCCCCCTTCAGTGCCCAACAGTTGTTTGATCTCGGCGCTGATATAATCCAGGAGTTCCTCCATGTCAGGATATTCATGGAGGGACGTGCTGAACCTGAGGATGGTCTGGTTCATGCGGGCAATTTTCTTCTCACGGGTGATATCCCTTAACAGGACAAGCTCCCCTGCGGGTTCACTCCTGTCTTCGGAATAGACGGCCGCTCTCATGACCACGTCCAGGACCCGACCGTCTTTTGTAAGCCGCTTGGTTTCGTGACGAAGAATGACCTTCTTTTCCAAAAGCTCTTTTATCGCCTTACCTGTTTCTTCTTCAAGACCGGGGGGCGTATAGGGGATGGTCTTTCCTTCCAATTCATCCAGGGTCCAGCCGAATATTTCGGTAAACGCAGGGTTCAGGTAGTATACCCGGCCCGTCAGGGTAAATACGACGATCGGGTATGGGACGAAATCCATGAGCGTCCTCATTCGCCGCTCAGATTTTTGAAGGGCCAGTTCCGTCTTTTTTTGCTCGGTGATATCCTGAAGCGTCTCAATGGCCCCGATAAGGTTCCCCGAGGCATCCTTCAACGGCGACGCAGTAAAGAAGAGCCATCTGCTCCCCTCCTTAAGGTGGCGAAACTGTCGTTCGGATTGATAGGCGCCCTTCACAAAGGCGGATTTCTGATATCGGCCCTTATAGTATCTGGCTATTTCCTGTTCAGAGACATCGTCCACGATCAGGTCGGCCATGGTGGGTCTTTGGGTGGGATAGAAAGCCTTCCAATGGTCCCGGGTGCCGATAATATCTTCCGCGGAAATGCCGGTCAGGGTCTCGAAAGATTTGTTGACATGGGTGACCCGGTGGTCGCTGTCGATTACAAAGGTGGGGATCGATGTCTCCTGAAGAATTTGGGACAACCGTTCCCTGCTCTCCCTAAGCGCTGTCTCGGTCTTTTTTTGCCTGGCAAGTTCTATTTCTAATCTCCGGACCTCTTGCGCAAGCTGCTCATATGTAAGTTGGTCGACCATCCGGGAACCTCCAGGACTTATTGTATACAGGATGCTAGGTGACAGGCGTAATACTGGTTTTATATAGAGTTTGGGGGATTTTTTCAAGCTTTGTTTGTCGTTGGAGTGTTCACCCGCTGAGACGGAACCAGGTGATTTTGCGGTATGACATTCCCCTCTGTGACAGGGCGGTTGCGGGCGACGCGGAGGGAATTCAACCGGTCGGAAATTAGGATTGATATGGAAAGGAATTCCATAGCTGTATCCCCATCTTGACCCCTTATGAGGGGTATGCTAATTCTTTAGTAAAAATGAGAGTATTGACACCGGATCGGCCCTGGCAGTGGACAAGAGTCCGATTACCTGTGTGGCGAGGCATCGGGAGCGGGTCCACCGGGTGTCGGAACCAACTGCTATTCCGGAATCAAGGTGCAGGCCGTGGCCGATCAGAAGGCGGCACCCTATACAGAGGCGGAGGCCCTGCTGAGGAAGAGCGAACCGTTGCTCCGGGCGAGCCTGGGGCATGCGTATGGAGGAGCGGCCTGTGCGAAAAGCCAACCCCTTGGATGGATCGGAGGAGTCCTTCCCATCCCGATATTTCTACGGATATGTGGTGGTCGCCACATGTTTTATGATCCAGGTGATCGGGTGGGGCATCCACAACAGCTACGGCATTTTTTTTACGCCCCTTGTTCAGGAATTCGGCTGGACCAGGGCCTGGGTGGCCGGCGCGGCGTCCATGAGTCTGCTTGTTCACGGCATCGGAGGGATTTTTCTCGGAGGCCTGAACGACCGGGTCGGACCGCGGCTCATCATGACCGGCTGCGGTCTCCTCATGGGGTCGGGGTATATGTTGATGTCCGGGCTGGATCGTCTCTGGGAGATCTATCTGTTTTACGGCCTCATCATTGGAATGGGGTTGAGCGGAACCGATGTGGTGCTCCTTTCCACCGCGGCACGGTGGTTCTACACCATGCGGGGCATCATGAGCGGAATCATCAAGGTCGGAACAGGTCTCGGCATGGTGATCGCTCCCCTTTTCATCGTATGGATCATGAAGGCGTTTCCATGGCGCACCTGTTTTTTCATCCTGGGCGCGATCATCCTCATCTCATATGTGCTTCTGGCCCAGCTGCTCGTACGGGATCCCGCCCTCAAGAAACAGTATCCGGACAATACAGAACCGGCCGAACCGGTCGGTACCCGGCCGCCTGAGCAGGGGATCTCATTTTCAAAAGCCCTGGGCGCCCGGCAGTTCTGGTCCCTCTGCCTCATCTCCGTCCTTGTGGTTTCCTGTACCTACACTATCCTGATGCATATCGTTCCCCATGTGATCGATATGGGGATTCCGAGCCCAAAGGCCGCTACGGTCATCGCGGTCCTGGGGGGAGTGAGCATGGCAGGCCGCCTGGTTATGGGGGCGGCCGCGGACAGGATCGGGACTAAATGGGCCCTGATGATCTCTGTTTCTTTCATCTTTGCAGCCATGTGCTATCTCCCCTGGGCCAGGACATTGTGGATGTTCTATGGGTTCGCTGTCCTCCAGGGCCTTGGCCACGGCGGATTTTACGCCCTTATATCACCAACGGTGGCGGAGTTCTTCGGGACGAAGTCCCACGGGATCCTTTTAGGATCGGTCATCTTCAGCACCACTATCGGCGGCGCCTTGGGCCCATTTCTGGCCGGATACCTTTTTGATGTCACCAATACCTACCGGGTGGTTTTTCTGGCCCTTGCCGGAACAAGCCTTGCAGCCCTCATGCTGACGGCGACCCTTACACCGATGGCACACAGAGACGGCGTCGCCTTGACAGCTAAAGGGTAAAAGGGGGCTCAAAAATTGCCGGGATCTGCATCAATACCTTTTTTGGTTGCGGCTGTTAGGCCGCCTTGGGGCTTCGTACCCATTTACTCCATGATCCCGTGGCGCTGAATCTTTCGTCTCAAGGTGTTTTTGTCGATTCCCAGTTCCCGGGCGGTGGCCATCTTTTTCCACTGATTTCTTTGAAGGGTCTGTTCAATGGTTCGCTTCTCAATCTCCTGAAGGGTGAAGCCTGTGGGTGCCAGTATGGAGTGGTTCTGCGGAATCAGCTCCTCGGGGAGGTGCTGCAGAAGAATCATGTCCCCCTGAGAAAGCACAAAGGCATGTTCGATGGCATTTTCCAGCTCTCGGATATTTCCCGGCCAGTCGTAAAGCATCAGGGCTGCCATCGCCTCCTGGCTTAACCCCAGAATCTTTTTGCCATTCAACTGGTTGAACCGCTCAATGAAATGATCCACCAGGATCGGGATGTCTTCCTTCCGCTCACGCAATTCCGGCAAATGGACCCTGATCACGTTGATGCGGTAATACAGATCCTGCCGAAACCGGCCCTCCCTTGTCAATTCTTCCAGGTTTCGATGGGTTGCGGCGATCACCCGGGCGTTGGTCTCAACGGTCTTTGTAGACCCTAACGGTTCAAACATCTTTTCTTCCAAAACCCTCAGAAGGCGGACCTGAACCGCCGGCGATATGTCGCCGATCTCATCCAATAGGATCGTGCCGTTCTGGGCCAGGGCGAATCTTCCCGGCTTGTCCTTCTTGGCATCCGTAAACGCGCCGGCCATATACCCGAAGAGTTCGGATTCACATAGGGTTTCCGGCAGGGCGCCGCAGTTGACCGCGATAAAAGGGCCGTTTTTTTTCGGGCTGTTATTGTGTATGGCCCGGGCAATAAGTTCTTTTCCGGTACCGCTGGCGCCTTGAATGAGAATAGTGGAATTGCTTGCAGCGATCTGGGGAAGGACGGAAAAGACCCGTAGCATCTTTCCGTTTTTGCTGACGATATCTTCAAATGAGTGCTGCTTAAGGAGTTCCCTGCGAAGTCGATTCACCACGGTCAGATCGCGGAAGGTTTCAACGCCGCCGATCACCTCTCCCGAATCGTTCTTCAGCAGGTTCGTGTTGACGCTGATGGGGAGTATCTTTTGATCGGCCCGGACAATATGAACGGGCATATTTCTTACCGGCATCTGCGTACGGATAGTGTGGCTGAGGGTGCAGTCGGTCTTGCAGACATCGGCCCTGAAAACGTCGGAACAGGGCCTGCCGACCGCCTCTTCTCTTGAAATGCCGGTTATTGTCTCCGCTGCCTTGTTGAAGGAGGTGATCCGCCAGTTCAAATCCACCGTAAAGACGCCGTCGGCGATACTGTCCAATATGGTTTGGTAATGTTTTTTGACCGATTCCACGAGCTGTCCTCAAGGAAAGCGTCTTTATATAAGCCCATATATCGGATCCACACAAGCTTCCACATCGGAGGCTTGCATAAAGATCCGAGCGTACGAACTGCAACTATGTTGTGAAGAATGGGAGGTGAATGCCAAAGATGGAAAAAAGAAGCTAACAAATAGAGAGCTGTCTCGTCAAGGGGAAATCGCAGCAAGGGTGCATTTTGTTCCCATTCTTTCTGAACTAACAGTGCATTTTGTTTCCATTTTAAGAGGCCTCGCACCCAATAAAAAAGGAGAAGATATTTTTCCCTTTGTAAACCATAGCTTATCATCGATTGGCACCTTTACGTCTCTCTGGTATAAAACTTGCTGACCTCAAAGAAAATGCCTTCTTCTAACCTTCCCGCAACAAAATAGCAGGAGTTGAAATCATGAAATCGGTCCGAATTGGAATCGTCACATTCATGGCCTGCGCTGTTTCTCTTGCCCTGTTGTATGGGAATCAGAAAACAGCGCAATCGGCTGAAAAGGAAAACCACTGCTTTACCTGTCACACCAACGCGGGAAAGCTCATCAAGATTACCCGGCAAATTGCCGAGGCCAACAAGGGGAAAAAGGCGGTATCCTCTGAAAGCGAAGGTGAGGGGTGAGGCGGCGCTGTGGAGCCGTTGGCTCCGCACGAAAAGATCTGGGTGGACAGCGCATTGGCCGAAGATGAAAACCACGGTGAGCTGGGGTGCCATGAATGTCATGGCGGCAACCCGAATGATCCCAACTGGAAGACCGCCCATGAAGGGGTGGTCAAAGATCCGACATACCCGGATGCGTCCAATACCTGCGGTGCCTGCCATGACAGGATTGCCGAAAACTATACGAAAAGTCTTCACGTGAGCCTCTCGCCTTTTAAGAAGATGATTGACAAGCGGGCCAGTTCGGATAAGGCGATTCATGCGAAAGTAAATGCCGCGCGACAAGGACACTGCACCTCCTGCCACAGCAGTTGCGGGCAGTGCCACATCAGTCGTCCTGATGCTGTTGAGGGGGGTTTGCTGGAAGGACATCTTTTTCAGAAACGGCCGCCCATGCAGACGGTCTGTACGGCATGCCATGGCAGTCGCATTGAAAATGAGTATTTCGGAAAAAACAAGGGGATCCCGCCTGACATTCACAAAGAGAAATACTTCAAGTGCAACAAGTGCCATACGGCCGATGAAATGCACGGCGATGGAACAGATCCCGCCAATCGGTATGACGTGAAAAACGGCCCCAAATGCCTTCAGTGCCACAAGGATATCTATGATGCCAAATCGGCCAACCCGAAAAACCACTGGATCCATAAAGACCAGGTGAGTTGCCAGGTATGCCACTCCATGCCCTACAAGAACTGCTTCAGCTGCCATGTGGGCAAAGACAAGGAGGGGCTCGGCTACTTCAAGACCAGGCCATCCACCATTGACTTCAAGGTGGGCTTGAACCCCCTGCGGTCGGAGAAGCGGCCCGAGAAGTTTGTTACGCTCCGGCACGTTCCGGTGGATCATGGGACCTTTGACTTCTATGTAAAGAATGGATTGGCAAACTTTGATGCCCTCCCCAACTGGAAGTTCGCGACGCCTCACAATATCCGGCGGAAAACCCCGCAGAACGAGGCCTGCAACAACTGTCATGGAAACCCGGAATTGTTTCTCACTGAAAAGATGGTAGATCCAAAAGAACTGAAGGCGAACAAGGTTGTGATCGTCCCCGATGAACTCATCCCGGAAAAGAGGGCCGACTAGCGGAATGCATTGCTGAAGAGCAAGCTTCCATATAATGGCAAAACTTTATTTCACAAAGGGAGGAAGATTTATGAGAAGATTTGGTTTTCTGGTATTCGCGGCAATGTTGATGAGTTTCCTTGTCGTTGGCGCTCCCCCGTCCATGGCAAAGGACATGACCGCGGATGATTTTGTCGCTGAGGCAAAAAAGGACGTCTGCGAAGTATCCGTTTCCGAGGCAAAAGAGATGCTCGATAAGGGCGGCTGGGTCTTTCTGGATTGCCGGGAGCCAAAGGAATACAAGATGGGCCACGTGCCCGGCGCCATCAATATCCCCAGAGGTGTGATTGAATTCAGCGCGGACAAGAAAATCCCCGACAAAAATGCGAAGATTCTTGTCTACTGCAAGGTCGGCGGCCGCGGATGCCTCACGGCTTGTACCCTGTGCCGTATGGGCTACAAGAATGTTAGAAACCTCGGGGGCGGATGGGCGGCCTGGGAAAAGGCCGGATATCCCGTCGAGTAGACCCTTACCCAACCTCTTTTCTACACCCACCTAAAAAAAGGAAGGCGGCGGCTGATATAGCCGTGCGCCTTCCCCCCACCCCGGTCTGTTTCGCCATCCCTACCGGCCTTTTTCAGCCCCCTTTTCTGGTGTGTCCCATATCTTTTGAATGAACCTATCCCTCCCCGATCCCAGTCGATATTGCCGATACTGCATCGGATCTTTCTTGTGGTAATCCTGATGGTAATCTTCGGCCGGGTAAAATGTGGCCAGCGGCAGGATGTCTGTGACGATCGGGCTGTCAAATTTCCCGGAACGGTCGAGAGACTGTTTTGAGATCTCTGCAAGTTCTCTCTGCCGATCATTGTGATAGAAGACGGCAGTCCGGTATTGAGTCCCCCTGTCCACAAACTGACCGCGCGCATCCGTCGGGTCCACATGCCTCCAGAAGATATCCAGCAACTTCTCATAGGAGATTTTTTTGGGATCGTAATGCACCTGTACGGCCTCCACATGACCGGTGTCGCCATGGCAAACCTCTCCGTAGGTGGGATTTTCAGTGTGCCCTCCGGTGTAACCGGAAACAACCGTAATGACGCCTTCCACTTTCTTGAAATCCGCTTCCATGCACCAGAAACACCCCCCTGCAAAGGTGGCGGTTTCCAGCCAGTTTTCATGCGAATCCATTGACATGTTTCCCTCCCCTGGGTTTATCTCGCCTTATGACGGGCATATTCCTGCAAACGAGGCATGAATTTATGATTGGCCCTGGGAAAGGGATAATCCTCCAGCCTGCGGAGGGAGATCCAGCGATGATCCACCGGACCGTTCAGCCGGACCCTTCCGGAGACATGCGAACAGCAGAAGACGTCCATCACGATCCTGAAATGGGTGTATGCGTGCCTGATGCTGCAGAGGGGGGAATCCACTTTGATGGTCAGATTGGCCTCCTCTTTGAGCTCTCTCACACAGGCAGTCTCGGGCATTTCTCCCTCTCGGATTTTTCCCCCTGGAAATTCCCACAGCCCCCCCAGCAATCCTTCCGATTTTCGGCGGGTGATGAGTACCCGCCCATTTTTGAATACGACACCTACCGCAACCGCATGCAGGGGTATCGGTCCTTTTTTCACCCTCTTTGGAAATTCCGTGACGCGACCCCCCTGATATGCGAGACAGAGATCATGCACCGGGCACCTGGTGCACAGTGCCTGCCGCGGTCTGCAGACCATGGCCCCCAGCTCCATCATGGCCTGGTTGAAGGTTCCCGGTTTCCGGCAGTCCAGGATCTTTAGGGCGGCCAGGCGGAAGTGCTTATCAGACGCCGGCTGATTTACCGGGTCTTCCATGAGGAGGAGACGGGAAAGGACGCGCTTCACATTGCCGTCCACCACCGGATATGATTTTTCAAAGGCCATACTGAGTACGGCTGCTGCAATGTAATCCCCTACGCCGGGCAGTTTCCGAAAGTCTTCCCAGTCTTCCGGAACCATTCCTTTGTATTGCCGGACGACCTTCCCTGCGGCCTTGAAGAGATTGCGGGCACGGGCATAATACCCCAGTCCTTCCCAGGACTTCAGGACCTCCTGTTGAGTCGCTCCGGCCAAGGCGTGAATGTCTGGGAAACGCCGCAAAAAGACTTCATAAAACGGCAACACCGTGTTGACCTGGGTCTGTTGCAGCATAACCTCGGAAACCCAGATGCCATAAGGGTCTGTTGTGTTTCGCCACGGCAATTCCCTCTTGTTGGTCGCGTACCATCCGGTCAGTGCCTTTTGAAAATGCTGGAGCTGCTTATTTGTCACGTCATAACACTTCTGTCTTGGGGTAAGCGTGCGTTCATATGGGATTCAACAGGGAGACGCATTAAAGCGCAGGGAAAATCCATGTCGCTCTCGGGAAGCGCGGCATGGTCTGAAAGCCCCGGGACCGGAAGCGGCGCGTGACGCCGAGAGGGACGTTCACACGGGGTTTTTCCAGCCGCCTTTTCATCTTTTTTCAGGGAGACTCATTGAAATCCTTTTACCACCGCTGGATCGTCTATCTGAGAAAGGTTCAGCTTATCCGCAATCGCCCGGGTGATCTTTGTAAACCCCTTTGTATCCCCCAGCATGATGCAGCCGACAATCCGCCCGTTATCCATGACGATTTTTTTGTAAACCCCTTCACCCGTGATAACCCGGGCCTCCAGTGCATTGTCGGCATCGATATTGCCGGCAGAGGCCAGATCCACTCCGGCCACCTTAAGGGTGTTGACCATGGTGGTCCCTTTATATATCATATCTCCTCCTGCCATGTTCCCTCCGGCTATCTTTCCCTGCTCCGCTGCCGCCGGCCATATGCCGTAGGGGATTCCGTTGAATTCAGCCACGTCGCCTGCCGCATAGACTCCGGATTGGCTCGTCTCCATCCGTTCATTTACCCGGATACCCTTATCCCGGTCGAGACCCAGTGATTCAGCCAACTCCAGGTTAGGACGCACGCCTGCGGAAATGATTATCATCTCTGCCGACAATTTTTCGCCGCCTTCCAGGAGAACGCCATCCACGCGATCTTCTCCAATGATTTCCTCCGTCTTGGCCCCCAGCTTGAAAGAAAACCCCATCCCCTCCAACATCTTCCGGAGCCTGTTCGCCCCTTCCACGTCCAGTTGCCTTGGGAGGAGCCGGGGGAAGAACTCTATGACCTTCACCCTTTTCCCCCCTTTCCGAAGGGCATTTCCTGCCTCTAGACCGAGAAGGCCGCCCCCGATCAGGACCACCTCCCCGATCTCTTTGCCATAGTCCAAGATGTCGCGCGCATCCTGAATGGAACGGAGGGTAAACACCCCCTTTTTGTCCGCACCCTTAATGGGCGGAATAAAGGAATGACTACCTGTGGCGACTAAGAGCGAGTCATAGGAAATCCTCTCCCCGTTCTTCAGGATGACTGTCTTTTCTCGTGGTTCTGCGTTCACCACCCGGGCGTTCAGCCTCAGCTTGATTTCCTGATCCTGGTACCACGATTCCTCTTTCGCCACCAGATTCTGATCGGACAGGTCCCCTGTCAGGAACTCGCTCAGCCGGATCCTGTAATAGAAGGGGAGGTCCTCATCCGTTAGGGTAAGGATAGACCCGTTTTTATCCTGCTTTCGAATGGTTTCCGCGGCAGTGGTCCCGGCAACGCCATTTCCCACAATCAGATAATCGGTCATCGGTATTGCGCTCCTTTTGGGGGTGATGTGTCTGTTTCCGTAGCCTATTTTTTTGACATCCTACAAATTTTCTTATAATATGGCCATTAACGACAACCTTAGCAAGGAGAAAATCATGAGCTTTCAATCCGTTGAAGAAATTGTTCGCTTTGCCATCGACAAAGAGCAGGAGGCTATCGATTTTTACGAAGATGCCAGCAGCCAGGAAAGCTATTCAGGGGCCAAGCAAGCCTTTGAGGATTTCGCCAAAGAGGAACGGAAACACAAGTCCCTGTTGGAAGGTCTGCTCACAGGTGAAACCAAGTTGTCCGAGTATAAATTTGAATGGATTACCGATATCAAGCGAAGCAATTATATCGAGGATATGAAATACGAAAAGGGGATGGGCTATCCTGATATTCTGAGACTTGCCATGAAACGGGAAGAAAAATCCCTTCAACTCTATAGAGATCTGTCCGAAAAGACAGATAATGCGGAACTGCTCAAGGTATTGAAGCTATTGCGCCAGGAGGAGGCCAAACACAAGCTGGCCCTCGAAACACTCTACGACGATCACATGGCCGAGATGGGAGATTAGGCAGCTTTGGTCCATTGGGAGACTGCGGGGCATCGTTGGACATGCCGAAGCTCCATATTTTGAACATCCAACATCGAATGCTGAATCAAGATCGTTAACCCTTTGAACCCTGACCCGGAATTTAATCAGGGGGGTCAGGTCCCGCGTGTCGCCGGTTTCCAGTATCGAGTATCCAGCCTCAGGTTTCACCAAGGAGCCCGGAAATATGTCTGAAAATACGGAAAAAAATCTCGCCTATGCGTTTGCCGCCGAGTCCAAGGCCGCGGTGCGAAACGACGCCTTTGCCAAGAAGGCCGAGGAGGACGGCTACCCCCAGATTGCACGTCTCTTTCGGGCCGTATCCGACGCGGAATCGGTCCACGCCCGCAGGTACCTGCGGCTGATGCGCGGCAAGATCGGCTCTACCGAAGAGAATATCGAAACCGCTTTTCAGAACGAGATCAAGGCCAATGTGGAAGAATACCCCAAACTCATCAAGGATGCATCGGATGAAGGGAAGGAGAGCGTATCGAATGCCTTCTCCCAGTCCCGCGACGTGGAAAGCCGCCATGCCGACCTTTACAAAAAGGCCATGACCGACATGCTGGCGGAACGACACACCGTCTATTATGTCTGTCAGGTCTGTGGATATGTCAGCGAGGACGAGGCCCCGGAGAACTGCCCTGTCTGCGGCGCGGTAAAACAGAAATTCAAGGCCGTGGATTAACCCCCGACATCGATTCGTCCTGCTTTTAACGGCACAACGGGTAAGCGATCCAGGGTCACCCCCACGCGCTTACGGTAAGGCACCAACTTCTCCCCTCCCCATGGTGCAGAGAAACGACCATCAAAGATGTCTAAAGCGGGTAACCGCAACCAAAGCGGCTCTCGAGCGACTTTTTATTATCAAGGGGGTTCGATGTTGCCAGACATCTGGAATGTTGGAATACTGGAATAATGGAAGGTTGGGAAAGGAACCTGGATCACCCAGGAAAGGTTTTTTTCCTTAAACCCATTATTCCATCATTCCATACTTCCATTATTCCAAATTAAAGACGTCACCGTCCCACAATCATCTGCTTGTTTTTTGTTACAGAAAACCTCGGAATAAGGTGCTAAGGCCGTATTGGAAGATCCCCGATGTCTCTTAAGGATGCGGGGGTGGGTCTTGCTCACTGAGCATTCGACATCCGGGCGTCGTCTCAAATGATACGTTCACACGCTGACGAAATGAAGACATATCATTCCCATCATCACCATCACGGCCACATAATCCGCCCTGCGCATGGTCAGTCCCCTCATATAGGTGCGAGGGCCCCTTCGGTACCCCCGTGCCTCCATGGCCGTCACGAGTTCGTCCGCCCTGCGAAAAGCGCTCAACACCAGGGGCAGCAACAGGGATAGGGCGGCCAGGGCCCTGCGAAGAACTGGACCGGACCCGAAACTGGCCCCCCTGGCCATCTGTGCCGTTTTGATCCTGTCGATCTCCTCAAGAAATGTGGGCACAAATCTCAACGCGATGGATACCATCATGGCCAGATCGTGGGAGGGGACCCCCAGCCGCTGGAGAGGCCGGAGGAGTCTTTCGATGCCGCTGACCAGTTCCGTCGGCAATGTGGCCAGGGTAAGGAGAGATGCGCTTAATATAAGGAGGGCGAACTGCCACGTGGTGATGATTCCCCTGTAAAGACCTTCGTACGTCGGAGTCACTGCCCACGGAGGAAACGGGGGAATCGGGGTTCCTTCCGTGAAAAAAAGATGAACAAAGAAGAGGAGCGCAAAGAAGGCCAGGACCGGCCTGAAGGCCTTGGCCACAGCGGTGATCCCGAGACGGGATAACGCAACCAGGACGATTAAAAATGTGCTCACCAAGGCCGCCGTAGGCACCCCCCCCCTCAAGATCAATATACTTAAGGCGATGGTCGAAGCGATTTTAACCCTCGGATCCAATCGATGGATCAATGAATCGCCGGGAATATACTGTCCTATATGCATGGAAAATGCGTCCGGTGCCTAAAATATGGAGTGGGGCATGTGAAAGATTCGAAGCTGTACGGTCTAACCGGTCTGAGGCCTGATCAAGGCGGCCAGTTCCGAACAGGCGTCCTCTACGGAGAAGATATCGGTACGCACATTCACCCCCTTCTGTCTTAAGCGCCACATTACTTCCGTAACCCTTGGGATGCCGATACCAAGATCTCTGAGCCATTCCACACGGGCAAACACCTCCGCCGGTCTTGCCCGCAGGGCTATCCTCCCCTCATGGACTACAATTATCTCATCCGCCTTAGCGATCGCATCCATGTCGTGGGTCACATGCACGATCGTAATCCCCTGTTCATTCAATCCGGTGATGACCTGCAGGACCCTTTCCCGGGCGGATGGATCCAGATAGGTCGTGGGTTCGTCGAAGATGATATGCCTCGGTTCCATGGCCAGAACCCCTGCAATGGCCACCAGTTGCTTTTCCCCGTTCGAAAGGGTGTGGGGCGGCCTTCGGGCAAAGCCTTCCATCCCCACCGTGGCAAGGGACTCCTCCACCCTCTTTTGTATTTCAAGGGGAGGGAGTCGCAGGTTGCCCGGGCCGAAAGAGACGTCTTCCTCCACGCTCATGCCGACGATCTGGCTGTCCGGATTCTGAAACACCATCCCCACCCGATGACGAATCTTCTGGACGTCCACAGGGTCCCTGGTATCCATGCCATCGACCCATATCTCCCCGGATGTCGGGGCCAGGAGGCCGTTGAGATGCCGGACCAACGTGGTTTTCCCGCACCCGTTCGGCCCGATGACGCCGATGTGTTTCCCCTGTTCAATTTCCATGGAAATGCCGTTGAGAACCTGGTCATTCTTTGTCTCATACCGGTAAAAGAGATTCTCCACCCTGATCATCGCAACATCCTCGCCTCCGTTCGAGCCGGAGCTTACGCGGATTTCTCAGAAATCGCAACCCTTCAATCATGACGTCCCTGGGAAAAGGTAAGGGTTCACGAATTTCCAGCGGCAACGGGGTTGGAGGGTCCATTTCAGGAGGGATATGGACGGGAGGCAATGAATGGCATATCATAAGATAATCCGGCCTGGCGAGGATCAGGGGGTGTTGACTTTGGAAGGGCAATCCATTAGAGAGGGTGCCGGACAAAAGTACCGGCAGAACTCCGCAGTAATAGGATCGGGCGGGAAGCCCATCCCCGGGGGGCTGAATGAATCCTTTTCTCATCATTATTCTCGCAATTCTGGTGGGCGACTACCTGTTGGACCTGGTGGTCGATACTCTGAATTTGCGCTATTTACGTACGGAGCTCCCCGAGGAGTTCGCGGGGTATTATGACAGGGAAAAATATGGAAAATCGCAGGAATACCTGAAAGAAACAACCCGATTCGGGTTTGTTGCCGATTCCATCGCCACCCCGCTGATCATCGCCTTCATCCTCCTGGGGGGATTCAACCATGTTGATCATTTCGCCCGGGGCTTTCATCTGGGCAGTATCCCGACCGGCCTCATCTTTGCCGGCGTCCTCATGCTGATCTCTCAAGGGGTGTCCATCCCGTTTTCCATCTACAGCACCTTTGTCATTGAAGAAAAATACGGGTTTAACAAGACCACCCCGAAGACCTTTGTCCTGGATATCCTCAAGACGTGGATCCTGGCTGCCGTGATCGGCGGCCTCCTGTTTTCGGGCGTGCTCTGGTTTTTTGAAAAGGCCGGGCCGTGGGCGTGGCTATGGTGCTGGATGGCGTTGACCCTCTTTCAGATATGTCTCATGTTTGTCGCTCCGGTGATCATCATGCCGATCTTCAACAAATTCATCCCTCTTCCCGAGGGTGAGCTAAAGGCGGCCATCGAAGACTATGCAAAAACGCAGAATTTCAAGCTCAAGGGCGTATTCACCATGGACGGCTCCAGACGCTCGACCAAGTCAAATGCGTTTTTCACCGGTTTCGGCAGATTCAGAAGGATCGTCCTTTTTGATACCCTGATTGAAAAGCAGACCCTGGAGGAACTGGTATCGGTACTTGCCCATGAAATGGGGCATTACAAAATGGGACACATTCTCAAGTCCGTGGCCATATCCATCCTGACCAGCGGGGTGATGTTCTACATCCTCTCCCTTTTCATCAACAACCAAGCGTTGTTTGCGGCATTCCGCATGGACCATGTCTCCATCTATGCGAGTCTCTTTTTTTTCGGGTTCCTGTATGCCCCCATTGAGATGGTCCTTTCCGTGTTCGGGAATATCCTCTCCCGCAGGCATGAATACGAGGCCGATGCCTTTGCCGTGGATACCTACCAAAAGCCCGAGTCCATGATCTCGGCCCTTAAAAAACTGAGCGTCGACGCCCTCTCCAACCTGACACCCCACCCCCTCAAGGTCTTTTTGAGCTACAGCCATCCCCCTGTCCTGGATCGGATCCGGGCCATCCGGAACCGCCGGTCTTTAAGCAGTGCCGCGCCCTGAAGGCATGGATTGAGAACAATTGCATCCATAAACCGCAACAGGAATGAAAGTATACGGGATTGGCGATCAAGGGCCGGACACCCGGGAGGCATGGAAAGACTGCCAAACCAAGTTGACACAAAAGGCTTCATTTGATGGCAGTTATCTCACGTTCCGAGGCCACTGAGTTCTTGACATATCCAGGTGGTAAGCCCTGTGAGTCAGGACACAAACTTCGCATCTCAAAACAAGATAGAAAGTCGCCGCGCAAATTGTCAACATTTCGGACTATACTTGCCCTAAGAACTGTCATGTCCTACTATTCCCTATTAGCATATGAATTTTCTAACTGTATGAAATAAGCGCTGTCCAAAAGACCGTAAAAAAAAGCGAGAATTGAAATGGGACTTCGGGGAAGGGAGAGGATGAAAAAACCCTATTTGATAGACAGATCTAACCTTGAAAGAGCATGAATGCATGTTATACAATTTCACTCCATGCAATCGCCAAAAGATTTACTGATAGCCCACTGATTAGCCGTACCAAGTTAGTCGTTTGCAGGCGGGTTGATTAATCCAGGGTAAACCTTCGGCTGTGCCGGAGGACTCCTAAAGTTTGACATTTCCGGGATTATGTGAAAGCCCCTCTTAGAGTGAACCGCTCAAAATTCACAGAAAGAGAGGCTTTAAGATGAATAATGAACAGAGTTTAAGTCATACGAAGTGGAAATGCAAATATCATCTAACATGGATACCCAAATATCGGAAAAAGGAGCTGTATGGCGACTTGCGAAGGTATTTGCGGGAAGTGTTGAGGGACTTGGCCCAAAGACGAGAATGTGAGATACTGGAAGGGCATCTCATGCCAGATCATGCCCATGTGTTGATCTCAATTCCACCCAAGTATGCGGTTTCTCAAGTGGTCGGCTTCATCAAGGGGAAAAGCGCAATACACATCGCAAGAGAATACTCTGGACGCAAGAAGAATTTTACTGGGCAGCATTTTTGGGCCAGAGGATACCATGTGTCTACAGTGGGCAGAGACGAAGAGGCAATCCGGAAATATATCAAAGAACAAGAAAGAGAAGATCGAAGAATCGATCAGCTAAACTTCTTCAAGTAACTGGCCGCCACCTTTGAGGTGGCCCGTGGTTTTTCCACCGCTTTGAGCGGTTCACATATTTCAAGCCTCCGGCTGTGCCGGAGGTGGGGTGACTGAAATTATACTTGAAGTTTTTCGCACAAGTCCAAAAAATCTCTTGCCTCAATATCAAAAGGAATCTCACTCGATCGATCAACATTTTGAAACGTACTGTCTTTTTCAGGAACATTCACATAGGCGGTATGCATTCCAGCAGCCTTTGCGGCTGCCAAATCATCTTTGTGAGCAGCTACCATCAGTCCTTCTTTTGGTTCGAGCCCTAGAAAACTAGTTGCTTTCAAATAGGCCTGCAGAGAGGGTTTATAATAGCCTAGAAATTCACACGACAAGATGCCATCCCATTGCAAGCCCGCAGCTTTTGAACTGCTAACTATGCTGTTCCAGTTCAAGATGGTCAAAACCACTACCGTGTATCGGCCTCGTAAACGATTGATCGCCTCACGAGAACCGGGAAACGCTTTGAGATGATGCCAAGTCGATTCCAAAAGGCTTTTAAGATCGACGATGCCTAATATTGGGTATTTAGTTGCCAGCTTTTTGAGCGCACCTAAATGCATATCGTCTGAATTCATCCAAGGCAAGTTTCCGTATCGGACCTGGGTATGAATTGTGAACATTTCTGATCGCCAATCATTCGCGAATGAGTTGCCGTCAATGAACTGGTTCTTTTCATTTGCTAGTTTCTCAATTTCATACCGGACTGTATTTTTCCAGTCGAAAACAGTCCCACCTACGTCAAAAAACAATCCTTTAACTTCTTCCATATAGTTTCAAAACCTTTCTTACTTTAGTTATTGGTGGGATTCAAACACAACCCAAATCTTGGGAGGTCCAAAAGCCTTTTTAGAGAGCGTTTGAAAAATAACGAAAAAATATAAGTTCTGGTAGACATTTCAAGAAGCTGGAAGCATCAGGGAAAACAGATTGCTTGCCTCTTTGTCAGCCGTCCAACAAACTGCAAATGCTTGGTGCCCTTATTCCTATCTCAAGAGGCTACCAATATTAAGGTTCTATTCCATTTTCAATTGTGCTTTCCTCATTAAAAAAAGAGACAAAAGCATCTCCAAGTGAAAAGGAATGCGTTGAAATAGATTTCGCGTAATGGTCTTATCGAAAGTGCATCATATAAGCGTCCTCCTAGACATACCACCCAAAATCGTCAACCGCTTTAGTGATGGCAAAGACATTGGCAGGTGGAACCATGGGTGGTAGCTCACATCCTGCAGACAGCACAAATCCGCCTGGTGCTCTTCGACCTTTTTCAATTATCCCAACCGCACAATCGTAAACCTCCCGAGGGCTTCCCATCTGAATTATGGTGGTATCTATGTTCCCGTAGATAATATCTTCCGGAAAATACTCAGCTGCCTTTTCTAAATCAACCTCGTGACCAAAACTTAGAAGACTCGGGTGGGGCCACAGCGCAGCTTCGGCGAGCAGGGGAAGATTGAAATTCTGATCCCCACAAATATGGAACAAAAAACGATTGATACCAAGATCCCGCAACCGCCTGTGGTATTCCAGATGATAAGGAAGTGCAAACCGCTTGAACATTTTTGGAGAGATTACCTGGTTTGACTCGCTTGGAGAGGTCAAAAAGGCGAAAATACGATCAGGACCAAAGGTTTCTACCCACCAGTCCAGCACATTGAAAATGTGATTGATTGCCAAATCTAACAACCTATCGCAGAGTTCAGGCTTTTTCATCATCCATCGGGAGAACTTGTCGAGCCCGCAAAGGTTTGCGGCCACTGTGAAAGGGGAGCGGGTAACGAAGGTTGCTAGAATATCATGTTCAACCTGCATCTTCGACAATTTCATGGCCTTGTTTATCCGATCGCTAGATCTTGGGTCTGGCAATTTAAGATCTTCGGCATCCTTTTCTGTATTCACAGGGAATGAAGTAACCACCGGAGCCCCTTCGAACTCCCCTTTCGGGAGACGAAACTCACCTCCAAAATCTGCAGCCGCCAGAACTATATGAGAACAACATTGGGGAAATAGGTCCCATCCATACTGTTCAGCAGTCCAAAGAAAAGCCTGAAAGTACTTCTCCAATTCTGAATATCCCACAGCTATCGGAAGACCCGCATTTTTGCAGGGAAAACCAACTGTAATCATATTGATAGGAACTCGGTCAGGCATTCTGTGTGCAAGCAGCGCATCTATTCTTTCCCGGCCGGTCATGCGGTCCTCTTTAAGCATCATGAATCTAGACCTCCTTTTCGTCTACATTTATCCATGCAATCATTTTGTCTTTTCACAGAAGCCTGTCCGCAAAATGCCACCAGAGTAATCTAACTCCGGACAGGGCATCAGATAACAGGGCCGGTGAAGATATCCAACAATTCGAGATCCTCTGTAACATCGTAGAGCTTGTGAGAGGTGCCTGGCGGCACGTTGACCAATACGCCCTTAGTGAGCTCTAGATCACCGACACCCTCAACCCAGATTTTTCCTTTGCCGGAAAGCGGGTAAAGGATGTCATGGAAATCATGGGTGTGCTCTGCCACGGTTTCACCGCTAGGGATGTGGCCTCGGATTAAAGTGAACCCAACCCCATCTTCGTTGTTTGTAAGGAGGAGGCCCATCATGAGCCGATGGTTCATTGGATGGGATTTCCACTCGATGTTTTTTTCAAGTTTGTAGACTCGGTGCCTGTAGATAGGAATGCTGGGCTTTCCCGCTGAACGCTCTTTCCATCCATCTTCGCCTAACTTATTCGGAATCATATTTCTTCCTATTACCCCCATAATTCATAGTCAGATTAAGATATCTGCAGAAAGCTGTCAGCCTTGCTGTCAAAGTTCGAGAGATTCGAATAGAATCTCGGCGACGTCCTTCACCACCAATTGGTTTTCCTTGTCCATAACCTTCAAGGCATCCTCGAAGTTAATGAGACAAAAAGGACAGGCTGTGACTAACACCTGACTTCCGGTATCCAGCGCCTCTTGAACCCGCATCTCAGAAAGCCGGACAGTCTCGTCGAAATCCACCCACATTCGGCCACCACCACCCCCACAACAAAGGCTATTTTCCATATTTCTTTCCATCTCCACAAGCTTAAGACCTGGCACCGTTCTAATCAACTCGCGAGGATACATATAGATATTGTTGTGTTTTCCCAAGTAGCAGGGATCATGGTAGGTCACTTTTCTGTTGAATTGCCTTTTGAAAGAGAGGTCTCCGCGCTGCAAAAGCTCTGCCAAAAACTGAGTATAGTGCATGATATTGATCTTTCGAATCTCGTTGGGATAGTCCTTCAGGAATGAATTGAAATCATGTGGGGAGGTTGTGATGATCGTGCTCACCTTCGCCTTCTCGATGAGTTTCAAGTTCTCTGCCGCCATCTCCTCAAAAAGCCCCTTTTCCCCCATTACCAAGGCGGTATCTCCTGAGCACCTCTCCCGTTCCAAGATACCGAATGAAACGCCAGCCTGTTTCAGAATACCCGCAATGCTCCGGGCTACTTTCTGCACCCGCTCATCGTAGGCGGGTGTGCACCCCACAAAATACAGGATGGCAGTACTGTCCGGATTTTGGTCAAGGCGTTTCACATCCAACCCATGAGCCCAGGCTGTTCTTTTTGAGGGCGGCTTGAGATAGGGGTTCCCCACAGTCTGGAGGGATTCCAAGGCCTTCTGCTGCTCCCGTATTGGAATGATCTCTTCTTCGAAAAGGAGCTGACGTCCTTTCTTGATAGCATCCACCAAACCGACTCCCGACATCAGCCTTTCACAGATAATTTCACAGCTTCGGCAAGTGGTACATCTCATCAAGATATCTCTTAAATCCTTGTTTATCGTACCGAACTTTACTCCATAATAAAGAGACTGGGTAATCCCAGAGCCTCCTTGAGTTACCCAGCCGTCTGATACTTCATAGACCGGACACTTTGTAAAACAGAAACGGCACTTGACACATTTGGATACAGCTTCGAGGATACTGTTTTCTAAAGCATTGCGGCTTTCATATATGTCTTTCATCATAGTCCCTTAAGAGTATTTTCATAGATGCACACAAAAATCCGGCTGCAAGTGATCTATCTTATGCGCTCCCTAATTGGCCAAAAACCCACGATTGAGAATATCATTTGGATCAAAGACAGCCTTTATTTGTTTCACAAGTTCATAAGCCTTGTCGCCATATCTTCGCCTGTAAAATGAATTACGCTTTCCAAATTGGCCCCACTCGCCTCCGCATGTTCCAAACCTCAAATTCATCTCAGTTTCGATTTCGAATTCTGCGTCAACTATTTTTCTCTTTGTCTCATTGTCCAAATCCTTTGGCACAATAAGGGTTGGATGAAATGTCAGGGCTCCAATATGGCCGAATAGGTATAGAGGAATATCTCTGAACACAGGTTTCTTTTCCGTGTAATGCTCCAGTTCCTTAATGCATTCAACAACATTTGCAAGAGTAGAAACGATTTCAGGACCAGTAAACTGACCATTATGCTTCTGCATCAGCGATGCAATAATGACCTCTCTTGCGCTCCATATCTTGGCCCATTCAGCCATATCTTGAATTTCTTCTGCCTTTATGGGGCCTTCCTTTCTCATCACGTGCAATAATTCTTGAGCATTGTGAGAAGCCTCTTCTTTAGACGACCCCAGCGAGGCAAAAAATATCGAACACCCGGGAGGAATTGGAAGCCCAGCATGTTCAAAGCCGATAGTGGTGCTTGGTTTATCCATGAACTCCATAAATAGCGGTGCCGGAGCATTTTCCTTATACATCCTTACAACAGCTCGCGCGACGGATTCTGCTTTTTCGAAATATGCAATCCCGAATGCCTTTTCCTTTGCTGGAACCAATCTCATCCTTATACGCGTGACAATTCCCGTCAATCCATCATTTCCCACAAAGAATTTGGTGAGATCAGTTCCAGAAGGCTTTCTTAATGCCTTTGTACCGGTTTCGAGTATTTCACCTGTAGGGAGAACAACTGTCAGACCCAAGACATAGTCTCCTGGCTTCCCGATACTTGCATCTATTATATGACCGCTGGTATTACCCGCCATCATTCCACCCATAGTTGCGACAATCTTGCTCCCTGGGTAGACAGGCAAAAAATAACCTCTCTCTGCCAATGACATATCAACCGAATTTACAGTAGCTCCTGGACCGCATTCGAAGTATCCAAAATCCGTATGAACGTCAATGAAGTTCATTTTCCCAGTGCTTAATATGATCCCTGGTTCAGCTGCCCTTGCTGAGCCTGTGAAGCTTGTGCCTGATCCTCGAGGGTAAACAGGGACATTTTCCCTATTCGCCAGCTTGAAAATCTCGCTCACCTCGGTCTCATCCTTGGGCTTTGCGACAATAATCGGAAGCTTCTCATGGGCTTCAAGATCCAACTCATACGGAAACGCGTCAAGAGTATTATTAATTAACTCAAAATAATTCTCAGATATGTTCTTCTCGCCAACTATGTCCTTTACTTTGTCATAGATGCTTTGCATTCTATTGGCCCCTTATTCACTGTTCAGCGACTGATAAACCAATCTCATAATCTCTGTAATATCCGGTAGGTTTTCTAATTGTTCGACCAGTTTGATTATTTGGCGCGACTGATCTTCAGAAATGACATCCGTCGTTTGAGAGAGAAATTTTTCGACAATTTCATCGTCCGTCATCGGTTGTTGCGGATCTCCCTTGCAGTACGTTGTCCTTTTCGTAAAGGTTTTACCCTGGTCAGTTTTGATCTCTAGCAAGGTGATCGATTTCTCAGGCTCTTTTGCAAAAGCCTCCACTGCATCGGGCAATGTCTTGATCTTAACCTTGCGCATGAACTCAGGCATTTCGATATCGCTGAAACGTTCCTCTATATACCAAGCAGGTCCAATCTTGTAGCCGATCGCAGCATTTGCGAATGCCCAAGGTACACTCCAGTAAGCGTCTTCCGGATTAATCGGATTGATATTGTCATATGGGTAGCTTGTAATCTTGTCATGTGCGTGGAATGTTACCTCTTGAATATCGGATGGTGTTAAGCCTTCAGAGGCCATGATTTCTAACAGAGATTGAATTCCAGGCTGTGCCCACCTACATGTCGGCCATGGTTTGAATGCCATCGCACTCGTAATCAAGAAGTCTTCACCCAAGCCTTTTGTGTAAGTCTCCCAATCGTTCCTGTCTGATATGGTTGTCCAGTACGGATATGGGTCATCAAGGATTTCGTGAAAGCCGGTGTAACCCAATTTAGCGAGAATGGCTCCGTTTATGGCAACAAAGCTGTGAAATTGATTACCCAGCTTCGACATCGAACCAGGGACATAAAGGATGTTGTGAACGTTCATTGTAGGTCCTTGGCCTAGGCCCATACCAAATGCATTCATCCCCTGTTCTTCAGTCAACCCCAAAAGTTTTAGCGCTACAACTAAAGACCCGCATCCTTGCCAGTTTTGGTTCCATACTTTCTGTTTATGCTCAGGAGACGGAAAAGTTGCATCTATGATTCGTCCTGTCACATCATATGACGTACATACCGCAGTCAAAATATCCTTGCCGCTAATTTGGTTCCTCTCCCCAAGTCCCAGGGCTGTCATCACCATTCCTGATCCAGGATGACTCTTGTTTTTGTAGGTCTCCATCAGTTCTAGACCCATACATAGCTGCGTATTGACGCCTGAGGCAATCCCTACCGGAACCTTTGTACCGTCCGAAAGTATCGTAGATTCGGGCGAACCTCCCATCTGCTTAGCCCACTCTATAATTATTTTGCCGGATTTCAAAACAGATCCGCCGAGCGCATTTCCGATCTCGTCCAAAATGAATTTCTTCGTTCTGTCAACAGCCTCCCGGGGAATGTCGTCGAAACGTGCTCCTATAACGTAGCGTACAAGATCTCTAGTTATGCTCATCATTTTACCTCCTTCTCAACTTCCCCCATTTGTCATTACAAATCCCGCTAATCAATTTCCCATAATGTTGGGCAGGAAAAGCGCGATTTGGGGAAAAATGGTAATTATTATAATGCATAAAACCATTACGGCAAAAAACGGCAGCGTACCCCGGAATATAGTGAACATAGGAACATCTTTTGCAATTCCGCGAAGTACGTAAACATTCATGCCGACAGGCGGTGTAATAACGCTCATTTCCGATATCAGCACCATTATTACACCAAACCACAGGGGATCGAATCCCAGTTTGATTATTAGCGGGAAAAAAATTGGCACAGTGAGGATGACCATCGACAAAGTGTCCATGAGCAAGCCTAGAACTATGTAGACCAATGTAACCCCCAGCAAAATTACATAGCGTGATGCCTCAAAGCCGGCGACAAAGTCAGCTAGACCGGCAGTAAACCGGCTTGCCGTTAAAAAATATCCAAAAATCATGGCGCCAATGATTATAACGAAAATCATGGCGGTTGATTGTATTGCTTCCAACAAAGATGCAATCAGTTTCTGCCAGGTTAATCTTTTCTTTATGAGGCCGGTTAGAAGTGCCCCAAATGCACCAACCCCTGCTGCCTCCGTTGGTGTAAAAAGACCCATGTAAAGCCCACCCATAATCACTAAGAATAGGCCCAGGACCGGCCACATATGCTTGATTGAAGCCACCTTTTCTTTTAACGGTATTCTCTCTGTCGGAGGACCGAGCGTAGGATTCACCTTCACCATTATATAAATTACAACAATGAACAAACCAGCGAGTAGAAGTCCTGGAAGAATACCTGCTATGAAGAGGCTGCCAATCGATTGTTCGGTAAGCAACCCATAGATTATAAAAATAGAACTGGGTGGTATCAGGATGCCAAGGGATCCCCCGGACGCTACAACACCAGTTGCAAGTGCGGGATCATAATTGTACTTTTTCATTTCCGGCAACGCTACCATCCCCATTGTTGCCGCTGTTGCCAGCGTCGATCCACATACTGCGGCAAAACCGCAGCATCCTAGTACAGTTGCTATGGCGAGTCCCCCAGGCAAATCGCCAACCCATTTGTGTGCACCATAATAGAGATCCTGGCTTAACCCACAGTGATATCCGAGTGAACCCATAAGCATAAAGAGCGGGATCACGCAGTAGTCATAATTCGCTGTAAGACTAATTGGAACAATCCTTAGCTGACCGTATGCGCCTCCCATATTCGTTATGTAGGCAAAACCAATAAATCCGATAAGAGCCATGGCAAGTCCAACAGACATGCGCAGTAGTAACAATATAAGGAGCATGACAATGAAGATTAGACTAGCCGTAAAAAGGCTCATTTTCTCAAAGCTCTCCCCAGGAATCCAAAGAAATGCACAATTAGAACAAGATCAAATGCTGCCCAGCCTAGCACCATCAAAATTGCAAATGGGTAATAAGGAATGTGATGTACTCCGGACACATGTCCTGATTCCAAAAAGCTGGTGACCTGAATGACACTCTGCCACGTTATGAGTGATACAATGATAACACTCAGGAAACTTGTAACCGTGTCTATGACCACTTGGACTCTTTTTGGCATGAGATCGACGAGGATTTCGACGGCTACATTGCCTCGCTTACTGGCACATTCGGCCAAGCCGAGAAATACAACCAAAACCATTAAAAACTCTATTAGTTCAACTGAACCAAGTATAGGCAATGAAAAAAAATAGCGCCCAATCACGTGGACTACCACAAGAAGCATTAATACGAATAGGAACGCGACACCACCATAATTAAGTATTCGGCCTATCGCGTTAACCACTTGCTCTATTTTTAAGAAGTGCTCTGATAGCTTCATTTTATTGAATTTCTTTGGGATCAGTTATATTTTTGATTGATACATGGGCGTAAATACATTCTTTCTGTTGGTGAGGTCAATTAATGCGTAATGGTATTTGGGATTCCAGCAGTTTTGGTTCATAATGAGAACTCCAGCATCGCTGGCTGGAATAAATAGAGCCTTCTTTAAGTCTCACGCCAAAATGAGTGTCAAAATAAAGGAAATTGAAAGATTAAGGTGTACTAAAGTTTGCTCACTTATCTGTCAATATGCTCTTTGATGGCGATAAAGTGAGACTACCGTTGTTGTGGAATTGATGATAATCGTCCTTTCTGAAAAGGTGATTGGTCCCGCCAGGAGGCGGCTTTATGAGAACGGCTCCTGGCGGAAACCCAATGCCTATTTTTTTGTCAGAGCTGTGGGCCTGCTAGTCGAACCGTATCATTTAGTTTCAATCGAAAACTTCTGATTATATTTTTGGATGGCTTTCTTTGCCGCTTCCAAAAACTCTTTTGCAGGATATCCTTTCGCTTCCATAGCCTTCAGCCAGTCGTTGGTAACCGATGCAGATTGCTCCCCCCAACGCTTGCGCTCCTCAGGGCTAAGGTAAATCAGCTCCAAACCTTTCTGTTTTGCTAGTTCTCTGCCCACTATGTCAGCTTCATTCCAGGCCTTACCTACGATATCAGTTCCAACTGTTCCGCTGCACTCATCGATTACTTTTTGAAGGTCCTTGGGCAGACTATTGTATTTGGCCTTATTCATGGCTGCCCAAAACCATTGTACATACATATTCGCTACAGTAATATACTTTGTCACCTCATAGAGTTTAAACAATTTGGTAGCTTCAAGATCAAACACAGTGGCATCTATCGTTCCCTTGGATAAGGCGAGGTAGGTCTCAGGAGCTGTCAGTGTGACAGGAGAGCCGCCTAAGGCCTTTACTATATCTCCGATGCCGCCTGGAGCTCTTACAATTAACCCCTTTAGGTCTTCGAGGTTCCTAACTGGTTTTCTTGTGTAAATTTGACCTGGGCCTTGGGAAAACATGAATAGGAAATGCACATCATCATACTCCTTCCTCAGTTCCGGGAATTCCGCATAGAGATCCATCCACGCACGACTTGCGGCCCATGAAGATTCGGCTCCAAGAAAGGGAAGCTGCGTTGCTTCACTCAATGGGAAACGCCCTATGTAGTAAGGGCCTGGATCCCACGCAATGTCCACCGTCCCAGCCTTAACGGCATCGTACATTGTTCCCGGTTTTGCCAGAGCTCCACTTGGGTAGATATTGATGATTAGTCTCCCGTTGCTTTTTTCTTCAATCAGCTTCTTCCATGGCACTACTGCATTTTGATTGAACCATGATCCCTCTGGAAAAAGATGAGTGATACTCAACTCGATTGGTTTGTCTGATGCGAAAGTTGGGCTGGCAATCGAAGCCAGGGCAATAATAAATGCAAATGACACAATACTCCCGATACCAAATAAGTTTCCTTTCTTTCTCATGGCAACCTCCGCAAAATGCTTTTTCTGTTTGTATTCTTGGTTGATTATAAAATCAGCTAATTGACTTTGATCAATTAGTTGGTTGCATTAGAAGATGATGTGCTCTATCTTTGCAAAATTGTCTCTTGCCTGGTTGATATGCAGTTCTGTCAATCTCCTTATTTCCGAAACATCCCCAGATTTGTAAGCTAAAAGAATTTTCATGTGGCCAGCTACTGATTCTTGAGCACCCCCTGGTGCACTAAGGCCTATTGCTCTTAGCCACTGGAATTTGTCTACAATTCCTGAAATAACTTCAATAAACACTTTTGAATTAGTGGTTCGGTATAGAATTTCGTGAAACTCCGTCTCATAGCGAATGATATTCGGAAAATCGTTTTTTTTAATCCAATTCTGAGCGCTTTCTATGTTTTGCTCTAGCTCTGCGATGGTATTATCTGTAAGGCCTTTGAGGACAAGAGGGATGGCAAAATCCTCTATAACCTGTCGAATAGAGAAGTAGTCATAAGCTTCCTCTCTAGAGAGTTTGCGCACTATGTAGCCCAGTTTCTCGTCACATATGACTAACTTCTCATTTTGTAGCATTAATATAGCTTCTCGCACTGGCGTTCTGCCTATTTCTAAGTCTTTCGCGAGATCTGCCTCGAACAGTCTCTCGCCCGGTTTCAGTTTTAGGCAGACTATTTTTTCTTTTATTAGTTTATAGGCGTGTTGACGTAAAGTGCTCATAAAGTAGTTAATTACCTAAATATATTTCGTAATATATTGTAGCATATATTGCAGCGTATATAGATTGACGGCTATTGTCAAGGTAAAAATGCAAGGGAAGGCAGGATAATGGATGCGGGCTCCTTCAATTTGCCAAATGTTGCCATCTTATCCCAGGGTGGGACGGAAAACAGAGTTGGATTGTTTTCCAATGCCATGAAATGGGATGCTATTGGAAGGACAATCCTTGATAATGCAGCTCAAGAATTGATTCTTGAGAGAATTATAGGGTGAGGTCCTGAAGCTGAGGGCAATTGACGTCCATGACCGGAAACTGACGCTGAGGGACCCGAAAAGCGGCAAGGAACGGGAGTATATTTTCATCCCACAGAAAGTGGCTGACCGCCTCAAGGAATACATCAGGGACAACGGGATTCAGCCGGGCCAGAGAATTTTTCCCTTGTCCTACGAGGCCACACGGAGCATGGTGAAAAAGGCAGGCGAAAGGGTCGGGATTCGGCTCAGGCCCCATGATCTCAGGAGACATGCTGCGACATATGCGAGCCGCTCAGGTGTGCCCATCGAGATCGTGTAAAAAGTCATCTTACGGCATGCCAACCTGTCAACTACTCAAATTTACTTGGGAAAGGTGCCTGACACTGAGGCCATGAGGTGGATCGAGAACATCTATGCGTAACATAATGAGAAAGGGTGGAGGCTTGAATAGTCTCCATCCCCAGCTGCGCCAATTACTGAAATATGATCGGCCAATGCGCCATCAGGAAAATGGGTCGTATGTAGGCTCATTTCGAAAGGATCAAGCCAAAACATGAAGAAACTTGACATGGCAAACCCATCCTAATTATTATCCAATTTGTTCCCTGCTGATATCCGACCTTCCATATTCTTAGATGTTCAGTCTGCAAGACTTCTCCTCAAAGATGGCCGGATGATCAGGAAGACGGCAGATGGGGATGCTGATCCTTTTTGGGACCGAAGACAGGTGCTTTCTTGTTTAAAAAGGAGACTATGCCTTCTCTTGTTTCTCCTGTGTACACCAATCCCTTCATAAGTTCAGGCTCGCAGACAAACAGGTTCCCGAATCCTTCCATGGAAGCGGCCAGGGCGATCTTCTTGGTGATCCTAATACTGGTTGGACTCTTGGAAGCGATTTTGCTGACAAACGCATGGGTGGCTTCCATCAAGGAATCATTCGGGACTATTCTGTTTGCCAGGTGGAGTCGGTAAGCTTCCGGTGCCGGAACAGGCTCGCACGTCATGATGATTTCCATTGCCTTGGACGCTCCTACCATTCTGACGAGTCTTGGAGTACAACCCCAGGTGTAATAAGTCCCGATATTGGTCTCTGGAACAACGAAGTAGCTGTCCTCTGTCATAATCCGGAAGTCGCAGGCCTGGGCCACCGCCATCCCGGCCCCGCAGACGATCCCTCGCAGGGCCGCCACCGTGACCTGCTCCAGGTTTTCCAGACTACGCATCAGTTCGTGGCCGGCCAACTGCTGTATACGCGCTTCTTCCGGGTCGATGTCCCGGTCCCCGTACTCCTTGAGATCGACCCCTGCTGTGAAATGGCGTCCTTGTCCGGTCAGGATGACGAAACGCACGTGCCGATTGCTCCTGAGGCCGTGCCATATTTTAATGAGTTCATCTACCATCTTTTGATTGAAGAGATTCATCTCGGGCCGGTTGAGGGTCACGGTCAGAATTTCACCAATTTGCTCGCATTGGACTGTCTCGTAAGGAACCATTTTGTTCTCCACGGATGCATTTATGGGTTTTCTATACTTTTCTGTTATTCCGGGGACACAGACTTCCAGAACAGATTGAAGAAGCCGGGGATGGTGCTCACCAGGCTCCATTTCATCCCATGGTAATACCAGAGCTGTATCTGGCGATGGCAGAACATGAAATAGAGATCCATTATCTGGCCGGGTTTAATATGCGACGCGATCTCCCTGCGGTCATGACCATGCCGGGTGATCCTGGTCATGATATCGTGTGCGTCATTCCGACGGTAAGAGGCCTCTCTCATCCAAGTCCGCATCGGCACAGTGATAAATGCCGTAATAGCGACTCCAGGATTTTTGTCATAATAGTCCATGGTCACCCAGAAGACCTTTCTAAAAAGTTCCTTCGTGTTCTCGAGGCCCTCCAGATGCATCTTCATAAGTTCGCCTACCTCGCTAATCTTCTGATCCAATATGGTGAACAGGAGGGTCTCTTTGGAGGGAAAGTATTTGTAGACCGTGCTGAGGCTCAATCCGGAGATTTTACATATTTCCCTCATATTAACCTGGTGAAAATCGTTTCGGGAAAAGAGATCCAGAACCGCGGGATAAAGCCGGTCCCGCAGTTTGTCTGGCAGTTGGGGTAGCGGGCTTTTTTCTGAATGGTCCTTTGATTGGCTCACGGATTTCCCTTTGACTCCTATTGGCTAATAAACCCTTTTTTCAATAGGTATAGGGCCAGGCTTTCCAATACTTTTTGATCCGTAACCAGATGCCGAAAAGACCGGTCGGTTCAAAAATCAGAAACAGAATAATCACCAGGCCGTAACAACTGGCCTGGAGGTCTGCCATTCGCGTGACAAGCGAGGGGTAATCCTGACTCAGGGCATCTCTGAGCAGGCGTATGCCTTCCGGAAGCAGGGTGATAAAGATGGCGCCATAAATGGTGCCGATGATGGTGCCCACGCCGCCTACCAGACACATGGCCAGGTATTCTATGGTCATGAGAAAGGTAAAATGTTCAGGCCCGATAAAGGAGAGGGTCACGGCATACAGACTGCCTGCAATACCCGCATAGAAGGAACAGACCATGAATGAGAGAATCTTGTACCTGACCACATCAACACCGATAATTTCTGCGGCGATATCGTTGTCCCGGATGGCAATGAACGCCCGTCCCGCCTCTGTGCGAAACAGATTTCTCGCAAAGGTCGTGGCACAGACTGCCAGGAAGAGGATAAGAAAGTAGATCTTTCGATCCGAGTCAAACGCAAATCCAAAAAAAGAGGCCTCCGGAACCGTTATGCCGCCGGTGCCGTTGGTCATGCTGTCCCAGTGAATAATGGCGTATTCCACAATAAAGTAAAAGGCGAATGTGGCAATAGCCAGATAGAGGCCTCTCAGCCGCAGACAGGGGATGGCAATCACCAGACCGCTCAGGGCACTTACCAGACCGGCAATGGGAAAAGAGAGCCAGAACGGAAATCCCCACTTCACTGAAAGGATGGTGGAGGTGTAGGCTCCGATGGCGATAAACGCTGAGTGTCCCAGCGAGATTTGACCTGTATAGCCGGACAGGATATTAAGGCCCAGCGCCCCAATGACGGCAATGCCGCACAAATTAACGATATAGAGAAAATACTGCTCTACGACAAAAGGCAAAACAAGCAGACAGACCCCCAGCAGGCACAACCAGAATTGAATAAAGCCTGTCTGGAAAATCTTTATGTCGTCACGATAACACGTCTTGAACTGCCCGCTTCCCATATATCCTCTTGCCCTCGATGGTTTACACGCGAATAATCTCTTTTTTGCCGAAGAGGCCGTATGGCCGAATCATGAGCGTCATAAGCAGTACAAAAAAGGCCGAGAGCTCCTTAACCCCCGATCCAAAAATCTGGGAGAGATAGCCTCCGGCCAGGTTTTCGGTCAAGCCAACAATAAGCCCCCCCAGAATGGCTCCCCCGATGCTGTCGATACCTCCCAGGACCACGGCAGGGAAGACCTTGAGCCCGATAAGGCTCATATTGGTATCCAGATTTGACATGCTGGCGAAGAGGATCCCTCCGATGGAGGCCACCACCGATGCCATGACCCATGAGAGTGAAAAAACCTTTCGAACACTGATGCCCATGAGAAAGGCGTACTTCTGATTAAAGGCCGTGGCCCGCATGGCAACCCCGATCTTGCTGTATTTGAAAAAGAGGTAGCACATGGCAAAGAGTCCCATGACCGTTACGATGGTGGTGAGTTCTACAGGCAAGATCACAAGCTCGAAGAAGCGGAACGTCTGCTGCGAAAAGGGTGATGGAAAGACATATTGATCGTGCCCCCAGATCAGCCCCACCACACTTCGAAGAAGGGTGGAAAGCCCCACCGTGACCATAATCACGCTGAAAACCGTTTCTCCCACCAGGGGTCTGAGAATGGCCACCTCGATCAAAATGCCCAGGAGGGATGAAAATACCAGAGTGATCAGGAAGGCCGGAACAAAGGGAATCTGATAGCTCGAAACCAGATAGTAGCAGAAATAGGCCCCCAGCATCATCAGCTCGCCCTGGGCAAAATTCACCACATTGGTTGCCTTGTAGATCAGTACAAAACCGAGGGCCACAAGGCCATAGATGCTCCCGACAATCAGGCCGCTCAAAATCAATTGAAAAAAAATCTGAAGTTCTCCACCGTTCATAGGTTCTCATCCCCACCCGGAAGTCCCTGCCGGCGTCCAAAAACCAGGTCCTCGGTTATCTTTGGGTTGACAGGCTGTGTACTGCCTTGGTTCATATGGCTTCGGGGCCGACAGAAACATGCCAGGCCCCGAACACTTAATTACTCCTTGACGGCCGTCCAATCGCTCAGGGGGACAAAACATTTCTTTTCCAGGTCTCCCTTTGTCATTCGGGCGAATCCGGGCGATCCGTGGGAGGTGGCCGAGTAGGTAATGGGGCCCATCAGGCCTTCCGGATCAAAGTTCTTCAACGACTCCAGTGCCTTCACCAGGCCGTCCCGGGTCAGGTCTTTCCCGGCCCGCTTAGCACCCTCGGCAAAGACCATGGCATTGATCCAGCCATATACATAATAGGGATGAATCTTGGCTTCCGCGGGCATCCACTTGTCTCCGAAATATTTTTTAGATGCCGCTTCCAGACGCTTCATGCCTGGGATATCCTCTCCGGGCATGGCAAAGATGTTCACCACCAGCAGGTCTTTCCCGTATTCCCCTGCCAGTTGAAGCGTGATGATAATGCCTAGGGTGTTGGATCCGATAAATGTCGGTTTCCAGCCGAGCTTATGGGCTTCCTTCAAGAACATGGCGCCCGATTTAATAGCCGAGGCCACCAGTACCACATCAGGATCGGCCTTTTTAAGATTGATGGCCTGGCTCTTGAAATCAACGGCATCGTATTTGTAGGTCTCCACGGCAATGGGCGGGAGATCGTATTTTTTCCGCGCCATCTCCAGACCCTTCAGATGGTCTCTTCCCCAGTCATCATCCTGGCAGAACAGCGCGATTTTCGGTTTCTCCATGCCCATCTTGTTTCGAACATAGTCCACCACAAAAAGCGACTGATCCACATAGTTGGTCCCGACGGCAAAAACGTACTTTTTCAAGGGATCATACATGCTGGTGGCAAGGGCGCAGGCCGGGGCAATGGGGATCTTATCCTTTTTGGCAATGGGAAAAAGGGCCGTGCTGGGCGCCGTACCCCATGGAGAGACAAACGCGAAGATCCCGTCTTTGGCCATGAGTTTCTTTGCAGCGGCCACGGCCTTTGCCGGGCTGTAGGCACAGTCTTCCACAATGACCTCCACCTTTCGTCCGTGAATACCCCCCTTTTCATTCAGGTCATTGAAAAAGGAAACGATCCCATCCGCCATGCCCACGCCGCCAATGGCGGTAGGGCCCGTCAAGTCACTTACCACACCGATCTTGATGGCATCGTCGGTCACCCCAACCTCGGCGTGGATTCCCGCGCTCCAGAAGACTGCAACAATGGTCAGCAGGACACAAAACCCTTTTGCGATTCCTTTCATAATATCCCCTCCTTTTCAGATTACGATTTGGATCGACCGATCTATTGACCGAAAAAAACCATTCATCGCTTCTCTTATCACCTCCCATACATGGCATTGATGAGATCGCTGAACTTTCTCTCAACACTTTTGCGTCGAATCTTCATGGTGGCGGTTAATTCATCGTCATCATGATCCAGTTCTTTTTCAAGAAGGACAAATTTCTTAATGCCCTCCACGCGGGCGAATTCCTTATTGGCTTCCTCTACTTCCTGTTTAATGAGTTCAAATACGTCCCTGTGCCCAGCCAGGCTCCTAAAGGTGGTATAGGCGATCTTATGGTCCATGGCCCACTTGCTGACGGTGTCCAGTTCGATTTGAATGATGGCGGAGAGGTAGGGTTTTGCGTCCCCCACCACAATGGCCTGATTAATATAGGGGCTGCATTTGAGGCGGTTCTCGATTTCCGAAGGGGCGATGTTCTTTCCGCCGGCCGTGATGATGATGTCCTTTTTTCTATCGGTGATATAGAGATAACCTTCCCCGTCCAGAATGCCTACATCCCCGGTTCGCATCCATCCATCACTCATGACCGCTTCGGTGGATTCGGGTTCCTTATAATAACCGTTGAAGAGCGTATCGCCCCGGAACAGGATCTCCCCGTCTTCTGCCAGTTTGAAATCGACACCCGGCAGGGGTTTTCCCACCGACCCGACTTTTCTGTCACGGCCGTGGTGGATATGGGATACGCCCGAGCCTTCCGTCTGCCCGTAGACTTCAGTGATCCTGAGCCCCAGGGCTCGGTAGAATTTGAGAATTTCAGGGGAGATGGGGGCGGATCCGCTGAGGGCCAGCCGGACCCGAAGAAGTCCCATCTTGTCCAGAAGATACCGATACATACACAGGTGACCGAGTCTATAAAGCATCCTTTGCAGCAGGGAATACCTCCCCTTTTGGATCTCTTGCTCCACGATGTTCCGACCGATGGGAATCCAGAATGCGTAGGCCCGTCGCTTGAACCATGAGGCATCCTTCATGCGAATCTGAATGGCCGAATGCATCTTCTCCCAGATCCTTGGAACCCCCACAAAGATGGTGGGGGCGATTTCATAGAGGTTTTCCTGAATGGTCTCAAGACTCTCCGCAAAATTGACGGTGTATGCGGCATAAAGTGCCAGGACTACCGACATGAGCCTCTCAGCGATGTGGCACAACGGAAGATAGGAGACAGCCTCGTCCTCACTGGAAATAGGTGTCTCTTGTGAAAAAGCGGCTGCCAGGGAGAGAAGGTTTCTGTGGGTGAGCATGGCGCCCTTGGGCGGACCGGTAGTGCCCGAGGTATAGACCATGAGGGCCACATCCCGGGCCCGGGTTTGGGAGACAAGTTCCTCGAAGTATCCCGGTTTTTCCGAGGCCATGGCTTTACCCAGATCTTCCACCTGTTGAAAAGAGAGGACACGGGGGTCATCATAGTGTCGAAGGCCCTTCATATCGATGACGATGATCTTTTTCAACAGGGGGAGGGATTCCCCCACCTCCAAAACCTTGTCCGCCTGCTCCTGGTCTTTGACCACCACCATCACCGAATCGGAATGATCCAGCACATACAGCACCTGCCTGGGTGGGTTGGTGGCGTAAATGCCCACGGTCACGGCCCCGGCGGCCTGGGTTCCCAGGTCTGCATAGAGCCACTCCCTGCAGTTATCCCCAAGAATGGCCAGTTTGTCGTTCCGCTGAAGCCCAAGGGATAGGGCTCCAAGGCAGAAAAGCTTCACATGCTCGTAGTACTGATCCCAGGAGACTTCCTGCCAGACACCCAGGTCCTTTTCCCTCAGCCCCACCCGGTTTCCGTAGTACCGACGGTTGCGGGCCAAGAGACGGGGGAGGGTATCGTACGTATTAATGCTGTTCCGGTTTGATTCCATCTGCCTCTTCACCGAGATAGGCCTTGATGACCTCAGAGTCCCTGCCGATGGTTTCCGGATTTCCCTCGGCAATTTTCTCTCCGAAATTGATGACCAGAATGCGATCGGAGATATCCATGACCACCCCCATATCATGCTCTACAAGGAGGATCGTCATCCCGAACGTCTCGTTGATATCCAGGATAAATCGTGCCATGTCCTCGGTTTCCTCTATATTCATTCCAGAAACCGGTTCATCCAAGAGGAGCAGGCGGGGTTCCAGTGCAAGGGCGCGTCCCAGTTCCACCCGCCGCTGAATCCCAAAAGGGAGGGTGCCTACGAGCTTCTTCCGAACGCTTTCAATCTCGAGGAAATCAATCAGTTTTTCCACCGCCAAACGGGATGCCAGTTCTTCCCGGACGGCCTTACCCCAGAAGATCCCTCCCCGAATGACGCCGGCCTTGAGGGAGGGGTTCCGGCCCAGCAAAAGATTATCCAAAACAGTCATATTGCGAAACAATGCGATGTTTTGAAATGTACGGGCAATACCCTTCCGGGCAACCTTGTGGGGCCTCAGATGTGTGATCTCCTCCCCTTCAAAATAAATCCGACCCCGGTTCGGTCTGTAGATTCCGCTGATACAGTTGAATACCGTACTCTTTCCCGCTCCGTTCGGACCGATGAGGGCAAAAATCTCTCCTTCTTCCAGTTCAAAGGAGAGGTTCATTATGGCACTTACCCCGCCAAAGCACATGGAAAGGTCCGTCACTGCCAGTTTCGGCGGAGGAGTCATGAAAGCCACCTCTTCCTTTTCTTGTAGTGTTTCACCTGGCGGTAGCTCTTCTTGGCGCCTACCTCGGTGAGCCCCAGGTAGAATTCCTTCACATCTTCGTTTTGAATCAGTTTTTCACTGGGACCGTCCAGTACAATCTTTCCGCTTTCCATGATATAACCGTAGCTGGCGATGGTCAGCGCCATGTGCGCATTCTGCTCCACAAGGAGAATGGAGGCCTCTTCCTCTGCGGTGATCCTTTGCAGGATGCGGAAGATCTCAACTGCAATCTGAGGAGCCAGGCCCAGAGATGGTTCGTCCGACATGAGGAGGCCGCACCGGGTCATCAATGCCCTGCCAATAGCCAGCATCTGCTGTTCCCCACCGCTTAGATATCCGGCCATCTGCGACATCCGCCCGCGAAGGACCGGGAAATAGTCCAAGATCTTTTCCGTGTCCTGCTTCACCCGGGTCCCGTCCGAACGCGTATGGGCGCCTACGCGAAGGTTCTCCGCAACAGTGAGGTCATCGAAAATGCCCCTCCCTTCAGGGATCTGGACGATGCCCATGGAAACAACCCGCTCAGGCGCCACACCGGCGATGTCTTGACCATCAAATTCAATTTTTCCTTCGGTAAGTTCCCCATCCTCCAGTTCAAGGATATGACTGATAGCCTTGAGCACCGTGCTCTTGCCGGCCCCGTTAGAGCCCAAAAGCGCCACGATAGCCCGGTCGGGGACCTCAAAGGAGACGCCCCGGACCACCTTGATGACGTCATTGTAGACAACTTCGATGTTTTTTACAGAGAGCATGGCCTCTCCTGTCGCTGACACCAAGGTTGGATCCAAAACGTGCTGTTTTGAAACCCGGCTGAGACACTTCGATCAGTTTTTCACAAAAGCGTACCCATCGCTCAGGGCCTTTTGTCCCCGATCGTTGAGCACATCAAAATGGAGAGCCCTGCCGTTTTCCTGATCCACGACGCCCTGGAGTTGAACAATAATTACCGTTCCGGGAAAGACCATGTGGGAAAATCGACCGTAGAGGATCTTGAGCCTGAAAGAATCTCCTCCGACTTCCCTGTTGATCAGTACCTTCACCGCGTGAGCGAGTACGGCTGTTCCCTGTACGATAATCCCGGGAAGGCCGACTCCTGTCGCAAACTCTCGTGACGTATGGATGGGAAAGAAAATATTGCTGCAGCCATCATAGATATAGGTATGCATAGGGTCGATGAAAACCCGCTCCTGCCAAAGAGTCCTGGGATGATGCGGATTTTCAGGGATGGAGGGCAGAAGATCGACGACGTTCCCCTTATCTTCACACCGAACCCCTCTGAGAAGCGCCCCTGCAATCTCAGTAAAAACCGGTTGACCCGATGCATCGGTGGCATCCAGTCGCACGAACAGGGTGGTCCCGGACCTGTGCGGCAAGACGGCCGCGATCTTTCCGTTAATTGTCAGATGGTCACCCGGGCGGAGGGACCGGAGGAGGTGCAGGTATTCACTATAGTGGACTTGGGTATCAAGGACTTTACGGGGAAATATCTTGGCTTCGAGGTATTCGGAGAGGTTTCCCATGACAGGCCATGTAATGGCAGCGCATGATAGAGGGTGCCCGATAATGCCCTCCCGGGTCTGGTCGTCAAAGTAAATGGGATTGTCATCGTGGATGGCCGCCGCATAGTTCATGAGATGGCGCCACGATACCTCTGCATGATACGGCGCCAGGCATGTACCCACAATGGAAGAGCTGAGTTCCATCTTCTGTACCCTCGAATCAGGGATCTTCCTGTCTCAGGTCAAGATAAAAACATTGTTTCGATTTCCTGTCAAGAAAAAAACGATGTTTCGAAAATTTTTTGGTCGCAGCGGGATAGGGATAAAGATCGGAACCAGCCTCATTCTTGAAACCCAACTATAATAAGAATAAAGCCCGGATCATGCAGAACAAGGTGAACATGGTTCCCTTTCATTAAAGAAATACTTCAGAGAATATCGTATGTTATATTGCATGCAAACGTGTTCCATGGTAGGGTGCTCACAATTTACTTGAGCCAGGCCCTTTATCTGAATGTCTCGTCCATCACATGCTTCCACCACGTGCAACATATTCTGCAGACTTGGCCTGATCTTTTCGTTCAGTGGTATAACGAAAAGCATTTATACTGTTCAATCCGCTTTGTAAACCCGAGCGATCGGCACTACGGTCGAAGGGCACATCTCTTGGAAAAAAGGCAAAGGATGCATAGGGAAGCCGGGTGTCGTTTCCCGATCCGATGGGTTAGGAAAACCCACAAACTGGAACCTGATACAGGAGGTCATACGTAATCCCGAAAAAACTCAGAAGACAAAAAAGATGGACACGAAACAAGCAGCGCAAAAATGCATTTTCAGGTGACCGCCACTTTGACACCCGCCGGAAGGATTGGCAGATAAGGTAGAAGCCGTAGCCTGGCTTCTGCTGTTTATTTTTTTAATCCCATCAGCGAAGGAGGAAAAAATGAAAAAAATATTCACATTCATGTATATCGCCTTGTCCATCGGTATTTTTGTCGGCGTTTGCCATGGATCCGGAGATGCGGTTCGTATTGATGTGATGACCGACAAAACGGTTTACCGTTCATGGGGGGATCTCCTGACACTGTCGGTATCCGTGGCCAATCTGGCTGAGCCGGTGACCGCGGATGTTCATATCGGCATCATTGCGCCCGGTGGCGAGCCGATCTATGAATGGCCGGACTGGAACACAACCCTTACGCCGGGAGTTGTCAGCTTTACCGTGCCGTCGGGCGGGTTTCCGTTATTCGAGCTTTTTTCCATCCCCATTAGGGCGAACACCATTCCATTTACGGAGCCCGGTACATATATGATTTTCATTGCATTGACACAGCCGGGTACGCTGGATTTCATTGGTGATTTCGGTTTTACGGAAATTGAGTTGGTCTCTCAGGAGGGGCTTCGCACCACGGAGACCTTCATGGTCATGCCCGCTGTCAGTACGAATAATCTGTTCCAAGGTATTGCTATTCCCCAAAATCCCGGCATGGCGGAAAACAATTTCAATGGCGGTCATCAGGACAGTTATTGTTCCGACAGCGTCGGTCTGTCCGGACCGACCGATAAAAAGCTTGAGGTGATCACCCAATTCAATCCCTATGGTTTTACGCCGATTATGGCCTGCAACAAAAACAATCAGATAACCGGCGTTGCTTTTTCATATGCCGACCAGGCATATCGATTGATCGTGTTTGACAAGGATCTGCGTATCCTTTCCGCTACTAAAACGGCTGATTTTGTTGCCAATTCTTTTGGCGGGGGCTATTTTTTCATGGATAAGGACGACCATTCGGTTGTGGTCGGCGACAACAGGATTAAGTGCTTTCCAACGGCCGATGTTGAGAAAAAAGACAGCGTGTATGAACTGACGCCCATATGGGTCAGTGACGATATCGTTCAATTGGTGACGCAATCGGAGGCTCCCAATAGTTTGTATGCAACCTTGCCCGTTTGGAATTCGGAAAGGCCCAATGTATACTGGTGCCTGCTGGCGGGGCATTACAGCACGGACAACAACACACTCACATCACCCGCCTATATGGCCGTGGTGGAAATCGTGCCGGATGCGACCAAACTCAAAGGCTGTCGGACCGTGCTGCTGGACAGACTGTCGCTGCCCGGGCAGTGGAACAACAATACCTTTGCCGTCGATGAGCAGGGCGCATATTTTGTTACCAACGGCCTGGACGAACAGGGGGTGTGCAACCAGGGATATTTGTATGCGGTGGCTTTTGATGATCAAACCGGCAACATTGAGACGCGCTGGCGTTATCCTTATCGCAATAGCGGGTTTTTGAAATCCGGTTCCAAAAATATCGGTTCCGGCACCACGCCGACCATCATGGAGGATGCGGCCGGGAATAAACTGATTGCCATCGTCGACAATGATTACCCGCAGATCAATGTGGTGGCGGTAAGCCATTCGGGCGCCCCGGTTGCCCAGGTTCCGGTTTTTCCGGATATGCGCGGTACCGCTGAGGCGTCGGTGATCGGGGTCAACCGCTCTATCATGGTGGAAAACAATTTCGGCCATACCACGGATGTGCCGTGGTCCCAGTGGGTCGCCAATGAGCCGGGGCTGGCCTTGATCCAACTCGACACCACCAGTGTCCAGCCTTGGGCCGGAACGGTGTGGGAAAATGATCATACCAGTTTTTTTGCCATGTCCATGCTGGCACGGGAAAGCGGCATCATATTTGCGCATACCGGAGAATGGGATGACGACATTTCAGCAACGGAGGGCGGTACGTATTTTATCTCCGCCATCGATTCATGGGATGGTCGCACGATCTGGAAAATCCCTCTGGGCCGCGGGTGGGAATATTGCCATGAATTCGGCGGCATCTATTTCAACCGGGATGGCAGTTTGTATATGGGAACCAATTCCTACTTGGTTTCAATCAGGAACCATCCCCAGTCTGACTAACCCGAGGCGAATACTCCAACCAGGTCTTTTCCCATCGAGCAACTTGAGCCCAGGTTGCTCTTTGGGATAAGCCCCAGGAAAATGATGAGGTGTCATACAAGCACTTTGCAAAGGGTTTCGGGGAGTCAGCTCGGGAAGAGAGTCGAGGCGACTTTGTGGAAATTATGCGAGATGAAGACAGGTAAGGTCTGGGGGGATGTCGGTAATGGATAAAATGACTCAGCGGTCTGGTGGATCATTGGAAGCGGTTTCCCCTGAAGAGGCAATAGATCGTCTGGCAACCATGTCGCCTGAGCAGCGGGAGTTATACGAAAGAGTTTAAAATGGTTTTGTTTGATAATTTATTGAATTCTTTCAGAAGGTTTCAGGCCTTCACTGTGAATAGGATGACGACCTCCGTCATAGAGAAGGATGACCTCGCTTTCTGGCGTGTGAGGGTCCTCTTCGCAGTACTCTTCACTGCGCTAATATTTTGCACATTTGCCATAGCAGCCGCGATTCTTCTGGTGATGAAAGAACAATTATGGGGCTTGGCGATCTTTGATGTCCTTGGCTACTTGGTTTGCATTTTTCTTTTGTTTTCAAAACGGTTAAGCTATGAAATCCGTGCATCAGTTACCCTGCTGATGTTCTATATCGTTGGCTTAGTTGTAATTAGTTATGTCGGACCCTTTAGCGGCGGCCCGCTGTGGCTTTTCACCTTCGCAGTTCTTGTCGGAGTTCTTCTGGGGTCAAGATCTGCCATTGTGGCAATAGCCCTGAACGGGGCCGCATTGACGATTTTTGCTTTACTCTTTTGGCGTGGGCAATTTGGAGAAACATTTCAATTTGGTATCACATCCCAAGGGATCATATCTGCTGGTGCAAATTTTCTCGTATTGAACGTGATAGCCGCCATGTCTGTATCAGCGCTGGTTAAAGGGCTTGTCTCAAGTCATAAAAAGGAACATTTTTTGTCCAAAAGTTTGGAGCAAGAGAGGATACAGCTGATAGAGGCAAAAAAAAGATTAGAGTTTGAAGTTGACGAACGTAAGCGGGCCGAGAAGTCCTTGCGGAAGGGTGAACAGAAGTACCGTTCCCTTTACAACAGCATCAGGGATGCCATTCTAGTCGCGGATACGGAAAGAAGAATCATAGACTGTAATCCGGCCTTCTCTGCGCTGTTTGGGTATGCTCTGGAAGAGATCAAAGGCCAAGAGACGCTTACCGTCTACGCGAGCGAGGAAGAGTTCAAAAGGCTTGGGGAGACGCTGAAATCGAATATCGACAACCCGAATTTTCTCTTTAACGTACAGTACCGGAAGAAATCTGGAGAAGTTTTTCCTGGAGAGACCAATGTATTTTATTTGAAAGACGACAAAGGGGCTATCATTGGGTTCATCGGGTTGATTAGGGATCTCACTGAACGGAAGGTGGGAGAAGAAAATCAAAGAAATCTGCGAGACCAACTCTACCGAGCCCAGAAGATGGAAGCCATGGGACTGCTGGCCGGTGGTGTCGCCCATGATCTGAATAACATACTGTCGGGGGTCGTAAGCTATCCCGAGTTACTTCTGATGGATTTACCTGAAGACAGTCCCCTCAAGAAACCGATAAAAAACATACAGGAATCCGGAATTCGGGCCGCCGATGTTGTCGCAGACCTCCTGACCATTGCGAGAGGTGTGGCAACCGGAAAAGAAGCATTGAATTTCAATACCATTGTAAGGGAATATCTGACCTCTGCTGAATTTAAAAAGCTGGAAAAGGCGCACGCATTTGTTGATTTCAAGGCCCAATTGGACTCGGAACTCTTGAACATGAACGGCTCCTCCATTCACATGAAAAAACTCTTGATGAATCTGGTTATCAACGCAACAGAGGCCATTGAAAGAAGTGGCACTGTCACCATCTCGACCAGGAATCGATATCTGGATGAACCGATTAGGGGTTATGAGAATGTACGTCAGGGGGAATATGCCGTACTGAGTGTGTCGGACGATGGTTCCGGTATTTCTACTGAAGACATTGAGAGGATCTTTGAACCGTTCTACACCAAGAAAGTCATGGGCAGGAGTGGCACGGGTCTGGGTCTGGCGGTTGTGTGGAACACAGTCCAGGACCATAATGGCTACATTAATGTGAAGAGCAATGAGAAGGGAACGCTCTTTGAACTATATTTTCCTGTTACCAGAGAGGAAATTGCTGAGGCGGAGGAACCGGTTGATTTGAAAGACTACCTGGGGCACGGGGAAAAAATCCTGGTGGTTGATGACGAGGAGAGGCAAAGAGAGATTGCCTGTGGGATGCTAATAAAGTTGGGGTACAACCCTGAAGCGGTATCCAGCGGTGAAGAAGCGATTGCGTATGTGAAAGAACACCCTGTGGATCTGATCGTCCTTGATATGATTATGCCCAAGGGAATCAACGGACGAGAAACTTATCAGGAGATAATACAGGTCAGGCCAGGCCAGAAGGCCATCATTGCCAGCGGATTTGCCAAGACCAGGGAAGTGGATGCCGCGCAGGATTTGGGGGCCGGAAAATACATTAAAAAGCCCTATATGTTGGAAAAGATGGGACTTGCCATTAGGCATGAATTGGAGAAATAGGGCGAGCGTTATGGTCCCATTTTAATGTCCCGGCCTTGGGCGGGAGAAAGAGACCCCCACGCGCGTTCGGAAAATTTCCGGGATTTGCACCAGTACCTTTTTGGTTGCGGCTGTTAGGCCGCCTCAGGAATTTATGCGCCTGAGCCCAATGGCATGTGCATTTAAGTCCCCATCTTGTGCGATTTAATTTGACCTTTCATGAATGTCCTTGAACGCGTCATATACGGAGAGATTTCAGTTCTTTTCCGTAAGGTTAAAATCCTGATGAGTCACCCGGCAAAGGCGGGCGGTTGCCTAAAGAACCTGATATGAATTTTTCCGGGTCAGGGATTACTCTTCAGCTTAAATTCTCTATCTCATTGATAAGTTCTATCAAACCCATGCACTGGTCTTTGACCTTTTTAAACTGATCCTTTTTAGCCTCTGGGATCTTCTTGGTCCCTCTCTGTGTTTCGGCTAAGTCTTCGACCGGTTCTTTGTCAACTATTAGATACCCTCTCTCAAGTAGGCGTGTAAAATGGTCAGCGATTTGATCAGGAGTGAAAAAGGAATTCCCGGGTTTATACCATTTGTATACCCAGTTACACATCCCTGTTATGGCGAATGCTTGCAGCTTTGGATCAGCCCGCCTAAACAGGCCTTGAGACATACCTTCCTCGAGAATTTCTTCAACAATTTGATTATATTTCGTTTTTTCTTTCCTGATTTTCCTGACTTCTTCCTCGGGAAGTTGATTCTCCTCAGTAAAAAAAACAGAGAACATAGAAATAGAGCCAATGATAATGCTTTTAATATGATTTTGTATGATAAGCTTTAACTTCATATCAGGGGGCAAATTTTTTCCGGCAATTTTATAGGTATTTTTAAAAATATTCTCCAATGCCTGAATATAGATTTTAGAAAGGAGTTTTTCTTTACTGGACACGTAATGGTATAACGCAGCCTTGGTAATCCCCAATTCCCGTGACACATCATCGAGGGTCGTTGATCTGTAACCTTTCTTATGAAAGATCTCCGCGGCAGTATCAATAATCTTTTGAATTTTTAGGCTTTTATCCAATCCTCTAAAATTGGATTTTCCGTTTCTTGTAGCCATGGTCACCCCTTATTCAGATCGCTTCCATCTACCGCAGATAATATTTTGATGGGCAAAGGGCATTTTTTGCTGGAGATTTTTTTTGGCATGAAAAACACGTGACCTAAATGAGGTTGCTGACGACACCTTGGACATCATAACGATTGAGAAAAGGTTTAAGGAAACTATAGCTCTCCGATAACAACCTCCGAAGGAAGTGCGAATACAGAAGGATGATTGAGCAGATGGAACACATATGGGTGAGTTTCTTGCAGATCCCATCGCCGTCCATGACTCCCAGGTTTGACCATTTATTCACACCCAGCCTACACAAATGTTTCGAACGGCTTTTTATGGGATCCAAAAAAACCGCCTGCGAGAAAAAGGAACAATTTCTCTGAAGAAAATCCAGGGTACAATATTCCCCAATACACCTCTTGTCAAGAATCCTGTCAACGAACATTATCGTAAAATCGTTATCGATGGATATAATTTAGTTTAACAATGATTCGTCAAGATTGGCAATGATCAGGTGACATTACCGCATTTTTGGCTATCCTTTTTCTCTTTGCCACCATTTCTTTTTCCGAACCATTTTTTCGTAATAGCCATCATGCTTCATGGTACAGAAGAATAGTTCCGTTTTAATCGTAGCTGTTCTCCCATCTTGATACTTGATTTTGGTCTCGACTGGCAGTATTTCAACATTACTATATAGCGCCCCAATTTCATTTGCATATTTCTCGTTTATGAAGCCACGTCTTACCTTTCTTGTCCTTGTTAATTCCTCGTCGTCGGGATCCAGTTCCTTATACAATAGAAAAAATCTGTGAACTCTCATCTCTTTGGGCAAAGTCCTATTCACTCGATAAACTTCATTCTCGATTAATTGATAAATCTCCTTTCTTGAGGCAAGATCAGAATATGTTGTGTAAGGAATATTATGATCTTCTGCCCATTTTCCAACATGCTTGAAATCAATACAAACAATACCAGCAATAAAGTCCCTTTTGTGGCCTACGATTACGGCCTCTACAATATAAGGGCAAAATTTCAACTTGTTCTCAATAAAGAGTGGAGAGAACCTCGTTCCATTGTTGAGTTCCATAAGATCCTTGACTCGGTCGATACAGACCAAGTGCCCATCTTCTGTAAAATAGCCAGCATCACCTGAGTGTAGCCATCCATTCTTGAGAGTTTCCTCCGTGGCTTCAGGGTTTTTCCAATACCCCTGAAACAGAGATGGACTCCTGGAAATGATTTCGCCCTCCTCAGATATCCTTATTTCCGTTTCCGGAATTGGGATGCCCACCGTGTCGAATTTTACATCCCCTTTGTGATGTATAGTTGAAATACCTGAGATTTCTGTCTGTCCGTATATCTGCTTCAGATTTATACCAAGGGCATGAAAAAATCTGAATACATCCGGACCCAGTAAAGCCCCGCCAGTGGTTGCGGATCGAAGCTTTGAGAATCCTAACCGATCTTTAAGCGAACGGAAAACTGCCAAATAGGCCAAGGCATAAATTAGCCTCCAGAGCCTTGGAGGCACTTTCTTTTCGAACTTAAAATCAGCCCATCTGTACCCAATGGGCAGGCAGAGCTCATAAATAAAGCGTTTCAAATAGGAGGCGTCCAAGATCTTGACCATAATGGATCGAGACATTTGCTCCCAAACCCTAGGGGGAGAAAACATGAGATTTGGCCCTATTTCATAGAGATCTTCTGTGGCGGTCTCAGGTTCCTCGGGAAAATTAACTGTAAATCCAATATAAAGAGAAGAAGAAACCCCTATCATTTGCTCTCCCACCCACGGTAAAGGCAAAAAGGAAACGAACTCATCATCTTCATATTTCGGATCGACTTTATTGAGATTCTTAGCCATGGATAGCATGTTTTTGTGAGTCAAAAGAGACCCCTTGGGAAACCCGGTTGTGCCTGACGTGTAGGCAATTATAGCAATGGCATCTTCATCAAGATTCGTTACCGCGCTATCATAAAAGGACGGGTCCAACAGGGCCATCTCTTTGCCCAAATCTTCTACTTTTTCAAAACTTATTAACAGGTCGTCATCATAGCCCCTCATTCCCTTGGGATCCGTATAAACAAGCTTTATGACATTTGGGATTTTTTTCTTTAGAGACAATATTTTATCACATTGTTCCTGGTCTTCTGCCACGACTATGGTAGATTCGGAATGATTTATGATATAAACAACTTCATTGAGTATGGAGTCCTGGTAAATACCCAGAGGGATCCCTCCAAGAGACTGAGCAGCCAATTCGGCCCACACCCACTCAGGGCGGTTATCCCCGATGATGGCCAATTTTTCCCCACTCTTGAATCCTAAGCTGTGGATTCCCATGGCAAAGTTCTTAACATGCTCGTAGTAATCTTTCCACGTGTATTCCTGCCAGATCCCATATTCCTTTTCGCGAAGCGCTATTTTCTTGTCGCCGAATTTATTCCTGTTATCAACTAATAGGCCCGGCAAGGTGGTTGAGCGCATAAATCAATCCTCCAGAGTCAACGGTAAACAATATCCTTTTCGTCAGACAGTCCTTATGATACCGGCATTTTCAAAGAGAAAATGGGACCATTCGATAATTTTGTATCAAAAGAATAAGCAGGATGTCGTTTGTCAAGAGTTAAGCCCCAAGCCTCGAATAGGATACTTCTTCTTCGCCTAAATAGGCGCTGACAACTTTGGGATTTTCCCTGATGTCTTTAGGGTTCCCCTCGGCAATTTTTACGCCAAAATCAAGGACACATATCGTATCAGAAACATCCATAACCACACCCATATCATGCTCAATTAAAACAATAGTGGTTCCCCACTCTTCATTGACGTCAAGTATGAAACGCGCCATATCTTCAGTCTCTTCCAAGTTCATCCCAGCCATGGGTTCATCAAGCAGCAATAATTTTGGTTTCATTGCCAAGGCTCTGCCCAATTCGACACGTTTTTGCAAACCATATGGGAGTGTCCCCACCACCTTTTTTCTGATTGATTCGATTTCAAGAAGATCAACGATCGTTTCCTCTACTTCCTTTCTGAGTTTCATCTCTTCAAGGTGAGCCTTGCCGAAGTAAGACAACGCAGAAAAAACACCTGTCTTGAGTCGGACATGGGCGCCCAACTTGATATTATCCAAGACGGTCAATCCATGAAATAGTTCTGTTCCCTGAAAGGTTCTGGCAATACCAAGTTCTGCAATCATATGGGAGGGCAGTTTGGTGAGTTCGCGCCCCTCAAAAGAGATTTCTCCCCTATTCACTTTATAAAAACGATTAATGGAGTTGAGCACACAGGTTTTACCTGCGCCATTTGGTCCAATAATAGAAAAAATGGTGCCCTTTTTGACCTTGAGGCTAACATCATGCAGGGCTTTAACGCCTTGAAATGATAGCGCTATGCTGTCAATTACAAGCTGGTATTCCCTTTCACGCACTATTGGCTCTCCTTCGAAGTGAGACGGCATATAACCAAAACTGAGGCTAATTGCAGTTAATGTCCCCCTGCCCACCAAAAGGGCACGGACAGGGGGTTGGTTTTCTTGTGGGGTTATTCTTTTACTTCTATCCAATCGGTAAAGGATTCGAAAGTGCCTTTTTCGGGATTGGCCCGGGACAGCTTGAACATATAGCTGCCTCGATGATTCTTGGAGTTGAAGGTGATGGGAGGAGCGATTCCTTCTGAATTGAAATTGGTTATTGTTTCAAGTGCGTTTTTGAGCCCTTCTCCTGTGATGTTGTCACCGGCTTTTTTTAGAGCTTCTTCGATCAACATGCCATAAAGCCATCCGTAAACGTACTGCAATTCGATAACCTTTCTATCAGGGTGATACTTTTGATTGTATTCCCATATCTTCTGGATCCCCGGGATGTCTTTCTCGTGCCCGTAGGAAGAGGGAGCTGCGACGATTAGACCTTCTCCGGCGTCGCCAAGCAATTTTAGCAGACTGTAATCACCCAGAAAGGAAAATCCCATAAATGTGGTATCCAAGCCCGCCTTTTTGGCGTCTTTTAAGAAAACGGCCGCGGGCTTTGGCGTTAAGATGACAATCGTATAATCGGGCTTGGTCTGTTGCAGTTTCAAACATTGAGACACAGCCTCTGTAGCTGTTTGGCTTATTATTTCTTTGTCGACGATTTCAACCCCAATCTTTTCTATAACGCCTCGGCTTTCTATATTCCTGACCGGGGCTCTACCATATTCCGCATCAGAATATACAAGGGCCACTCGAACTTTCCGCCCCTCTTCCTTTGGATGGTCTTTGGCGTACTGTAGCATGCCAATTACCTGATGGGTATAGCTTATCAAATGACAAAAATTGTAATCGGTATGCGGTTCCGTCTGATCAAGGGAAAATGTAGTGACCTGAACGACTTTATCCCTATTTACAAGTGGGATCCTGGCCTTGCAGTCTCCTGTCCCCCATCCTACAACGGCAATGACGCCCTGCTGGCTAACCAGCCTCTTATAAGCCGCCATGGCCTGGGGGAGTTTATATTGGAAGTCAATTGCATAATAATCGATCATTCTTCCGTTTATCCCTCCGCCTTTATTGACTTTATCAAAATAATCGGAAACTCCTTCTGCGTAAGGGACGCCTATGTCATTTGTTGGTCCAGTAAGATCTACAATGCCTCCTATCTTGATTTTCTCCTTTGCGATGGAACTGGTTGCTGTAAATAGAATCACAGTGAAGCCAATAACTAATGTAACGAGAATAAATGCAAAAATTCTGTTCTTTCCCATTTTCCCCTCCTTCACAACCTCTGCGAAATATTTTATCAAATGCAGCGTGGCGAACCGACCCGTTTTATGTATGTATCACCCCCCCTTTCGTCCAGTTGAGTCTCCTAGCACTGAATTATGAATTTAGTAGGAAAACGGCCACAGTTTCCAGTACACCTTAACCCTCCTCCATATTTCCGCAAGACCCTCAGGCTCAAAAAGCAAAAACAGAATAATGGCAAGTGCAAAAACCAAACCCTTTATTGCGGAAAGCAACGTTGTCACTTGACCAAATGTATCCTTAAGTAAAATACTTGCTGTCGTTAGTAATTCAGGAAGTAGGGTCATAAAAATAACTCCAAAAACCGTTCCCAAAATACTTCCCAGGCCGCCTATGATGATCATGGCCAGATAATCGATTGATAATACGATAGTGAAGTGCTCAGGCGTAATAATATTCGTATAATAGCCCCATAAACTGCCTGCAATACCGGCATAAAAAGAACTCAAAGAGAAAGCTAAAAGCTTATATTTGAACAAACTTATCCCAATGAGATTGGCTGCAATGTCTCTGTCCCTCACAGCAATCAGTGCCCTGCCGATCTTTGTCCTGAACAGGTTTCTTCCAGTCATGACGGCAGCAACGGCAAAAGCCAGAAGAAGATAGAAAAATTTGCCGTCACTGTCGAATGTAAATCCAAACAAATGGGGACTCGGCACATACATGCCTGTGATACCGTTGGTCATGCTTTCCCAGTGAACTATTGTATAGTCCGTGATGAACTGTGCGGCCAATGTAGCAATGGCCAGGTAGAGCCCCTTGACTCTTAAAGAAGGTAGGCCAAAAAGTATGCCAACCAAGACAGCTGTTAATCCACCTACAGGCAATGCGATCCAGAAAGGCAAATTAAGCTTGGTTGCTATGATCGCCGAGCTATAGGCCCCTATGGCGACAAATGCGCCGTGACCTATGGAAATCTGGCCAGTAAAACCCGTTAAGATGTTGAGTCCGATAGCCCCAACAATGAAGATAAATATCGTGTTGCATACATAAAGGATGTAACTCGTAACAAAAAGGGGGAGTAACAGGACGGCCAAGCTTAGGGCTGCTACCCAGGATCTTACCCAGAGGGTTTTAAAGATACGTTCATCTGTTCTATACCGGGTATGAAACAATCCACAAGGCATAATATTAATGTCCTTTGCAATTACATTAGTCGTGGATGACTGACTTTATGCGTTTTAAATGAATGCTATAGCCTTTCTACGAGTTTTTTTCCAAATAGGCCGTAAGGCCTGATCATCAGAATTATTACCAGAAATACAAAAGGCGCCACCTCCTTTACACCTCCTCCGAGTATAGGGTCCAGATAGCCTCCAGCAATATTTTCAAGTATACCCATTATTAGGCTGCCAACAATCGCGCCAAGAATGCTATCCAGGCCTCCCAGAATTACGCAGGGAAAAACCTTGAGACCCATTATGGCCAACGCATTGTTTATACCGTTAATATTGCCAAGAATGATGCCGCCGATTGAAGAAACAACGGCAGAGATTGCCCATGCCAGCGCAAAAATTCTCTTGATGTTTATTCCCATTGTCTGCGCTACCTGCTGGTTGAAAGCTGTGACACGCATTGCCAGGCCTGCGGAACTAAATTTAAAAAACAGTCCAAACATCGCTACGCAGATCATTGCGATACCTAGGCTGTAAAGATGTACCTCTGCTACGAACAGTCCGAAAATATATATGGGTTTGTCCGAAAAAATTGAAGGGAAGACTTTAGTTTGTGTACCCCAAACAATTTGAATCAAGCTCCTCATCAACGTAGAGAGGGCAATAGTTATCATGATGATCGAAATAATGGATTCACCGAGCATCGGACGGAGCAGAGCCCTTTCCATCAAAAGACCTAAAACGAATGAAAAAACCAGGGTCAACAAGAAGGACCAGATAAACGGGATATGGAATTGGACTGTTAGTACCAGACATATATAGGCTCCAAACATCAACAGTTCGCCCTGAGCAAAGTTTAGAACACTGGTTGATTTGTAAATAAGAACAAATCCTAAGGCAACTAATGAATAGACGCTTCCTAGAACCAATCCGGTTACGATCAACTGAGAAAAAAAGGCCATATTTTCTGGCATGCTATTCCTCGCTGCAAGAGGTGTCTTTCAGGTTAGCCATCGTTTCCTTCTTTTGTAGTGCTTGACATCTCGATAGCTTTTTTTTACACCAACCTCACTAAAACCGAGATAGAATTCCTTTACATCCTCATTCTCTAATAGCTTTTCAACCGTATCATCCAGCACTACGCGGCCATTTTCCATAACGTACCCGTGAGAAGCAATGGACAAAGCCAATCTGGCATTTTGCTCCACCAAGAGAATGGAGGTTTTTTGTTCCTTATTGATTTTCTGGATAATTTTGAAAATCTCCGATACAAGAAGTGGACTCAGTCCCATTGATGGCTCATCGAGTAACAGTAATTTTGGCCGAGACATCATCGCCCTGCCAACCACAAGCATTTGTTGTTCCCCTCCACTGATATAGCCTGCTAATATTTTCTTCCTGGGGACCAGAGCAGGGAAATAGTCATAAACCATCTGTATGTCCGTTTTTCTATTCTTTCTATTTTTCTGAGTATGAGCTCCGGCAAAAAGGTTCTCTTCGACAGTCATGTCTTCTACAACGCGTCTCCCCTCCATTACCTGGAATATACCCCTGCGAACGATTGATTCCGCAGGTTGTTTATCTATTCGGTCGCCATAGAATTCAATTGTGCCATCAGTCACTTCACCATTCTCAGTCTTCAGGATGCCTGAGATCGCCTTCAATGTAGTGGTCTTTCCGGCCCCATTATTGCCCAGTATGGTCACAATTTGGCCTTCATTTACTGCCAAGGACATGCCTTTTAAAACAAGAATAACGTCCTTATAGATAACCTCTATATTGTTGACACTCAGTATCGTAGACATATTTGGTGATCACCCGTTTTGAAGGTATCCTGCTTCTCAGAAAATGGGGGTTTTGATCATATCTGGTGAAGCTGCCTTGGCGATATGGTCAAAACTTCCACGCCGTCAGCTGCAATCAAGATGGTATCCTCGAGCTTAACCACTTCGCCAATAGATGCACTCATTTCAAGTTCAAGGGCTATGACCATGCCCTCTTCAAGAACCTGTTGATTATCGCTACCAATCAAAGGGGGTTCATTGAGTTCGAGACCTACGCCGTGCCCGATAAAAGGAACCCTTTTTGAGTCACTTCCTAAGCACATGAAACAATTGCCCATTCCAAGATCGTGAGCAATAGACATGGCCATCTCATATAAAGCGTCACATCTAATTCCGGGCATCAGCTTCTCTAAAATCCGGTCGGCAATTTCCTTAATTGCACTATACATGGTTTTGCAAATTTGCGGAGGTGTTCCCAAAACATAAGTTCGACTTTGATCAGCATGATAGCCGCGATAGTGCGTGGGAATGTCGACCACGATCATTTCAGCTTTTTTAATAGTCTTTTTCGAGGCGCCCATTGGAATGGATGAGCTTAATCCCACGCCGGAGACTGATTGAATCTTGCCTGCGATCTTTGACAGATTGCCTCCAGACGCAAGGGGCCCACGGCCCATAAAAAAATCAACAGGCCTCATAAAATACAAGCCTTCATGCCCCGCCCTTCTCTGAGCATCTTCGATTTCTGCAGACAAGTCCAGTTCGGTTGTCCCTTCTATAAGTACCTCCATAAGTTTTACATGACCACGATGAAGGATTTTGCATGCATTCTTAATGTATTCGATCTCATTAGCGTCTTTGATTTGGCGCTGTTTTAAGATAAGATGGGATATGTCCACAATTTCGAAGTCTTGGAATAGCCGTTCAAATTTAAGGTATTGAAGCGCGGGAAGTATATCCAGCTCCATACCCAAAGAACCTTTTGTGATTGAGTAGCTTTTCAGCATTTCTTTAGCGTCTTCGTAGCTGCTGCTCGAATGGATTCTGTCTATATCAAGGAATGTCTCTTCCAAAACAATATCAAGGCCTCTGAAGACAAGCAGAAAATAAGCATCGGGCAGGATAATAAGCGCTGATGGTTGCGTTGTGCCTGCATAGTAGAGGGTGGATCTCGAATAGGTAAGAAAAACAGCATCTATACCAGCGGCCAAAATTGATTCTTGAAGTTTATTTATTCTCAATAGGGACCAATGTTGCTCGGTCTTCATATTCCCTTTATCCTGGCTTCAACAATTTTAATGCGTTGAGGTCAACTTATGTTGTAAAGCGTGGCTCAATTACAGCTAAAAGCAAAGTCGATTATTTTTTTAAGCGGCGTACCGGGGCCGAACACCTCTGAGATACCGGCCTCTTTGAGCTTAGGGATGTGGTCGGGAGGTATGGTGCCCCCAATAATTACCGGAGTGCCGGACATGCCCTTTTCTCTGAGAAGCCTGATCACCTCTGGAGCCAATGCCATATGATTACCGGAAAGGGTGCTTAAGCCAATAATATCAGCGGCTTCTTGCATAGCTGCGTCAACTATGGTTTCAGGCAATTGATTACCCAAATAAATAACTTCCATTCCTGCATCGCGAAGGGCACGCGCCACAACAATACTCCCTCGCCAGTGCGCATCCATTCCAAGGCGTGCGATGACTACCCTGAGATTTCTTTTCATAAAATGATCTCTCCTTAATTGGCAATAGGTTTAGAAAATGGGAGAATTCCAGGTGCCGTAAAATTTCTTGAGGGTATTTGAAATTTCACCTTGTGTAACCTTGGCTTTTACTGAATTTACAATGACCTCCATGAGATTCCTGTCTTCCTCACAGCATCGCGTTATATCATCAAGGGCCTCTGTCACACCTGGCTTGTTTCGCTCACTCTTAATTTTCACAAGCTTTTGTTCCTGGATGTTTAGAGTTTCCGGACTTTCAAAAAGCTCTACAGGAAGCCTTTCATCTTCCATACAGTAACAATTGATCCCGACGATTTTCATGTCGCCTGACTCAATTGCCTGTTGGTATTTATATGCTGAATTGGAAATTTCTTGATGTATCCAGCCAGTCTCGGTTGCATTGACTATTCCTCCCATTTCATCAATTTTGCCAAGTAGACTGAGCGTCTGCTCCTCCATTTTGTTGGTTAGGGTCTCTACAAAGTACGATCCACCTAATGGATCGATTGTGTTCGTGACTCTTGTCTCCAATTGCAGGATTTGGTTCGTTCTCAGGGCTGTTAGGGACGAAAGCTCGGTTGGTGTGCACAGGGCTTCATCATATCCATCGATGTGAATCGACTGAGCGCCACCCAATACCGCCGACAAAGCATGGTAGGCGGCCCTCGCAATATTATTCAGAGGCTGTTGAGCAGTTAAAGCGACGCCTGCAGTCTGGACGTGAAACCGCAAGGTCAAGGATCGAGGATTTTTTGCGCCGAAACGCTCCTTCATTATGTGAAACCAAATTCGTCTGGCAGCACGATACTTGGCAACCTCCTCAAAAAAATCATTGTGTGCAGAGAGGAAAAAGCTTAGCCTGGGCGCAAAGCTGTCTATTGAGAGGCCTCTTCGGATCAATTCCTCGGAGCAGGCGATTGCATTGGCAATGACAAAAGCAACTTCCTGGGGTGCTGAGCATCCGGCTTCTCGATAGTTATAGCCGGCAAAGCTTATGGGATTCCACCGAGGAACGTACTTGGTGCAATACTCAATGGCATCACAGCTCAGTTTGAAAGAGACCTTCGGGGGCAAGAGCTCGGGTGAGATGGTAATGGCCGTCTCCATCAAAAAGTCGTTTTGGCTAGTGCCGGTCAGTTTATCAAGTGGGATATTCCGCATCTGCGCATTTGCGAAATACATTGACTGAACAGTGATATTGCAGATGGGTTGACAGGTAACCAAAGAACTGCTGATTTTATCTATGGATATGCCATCAAAAAGGATACGCATATCCTCGAGTGTGTCAATGGCTACCCCACCTCGCCCCACATCGGCTCGGGCAAAAGGATCTGTGGAATCAAATCCTCGGAGGGTAGGGTAATCAAAAACACCGTTTATGCCGGTCGCCCCTTCCCTGAGAAGGAACCTGTACCTTTTATTTGTCTCTTCAGGAGGACCAAATCCCGCCAATTGTCTCAAGGTCCAGGTCCGTCCCCGGTACATGGTCGGGTGAACACCCCGAACATAAGGCGCCTGTCCGGGAAACCCTAAATCATTAAGATAGTCCATATGGGCTGTGTCTGCGGGGGTGTATATAGGCTCAACGGGAAGGCCTGAAAGCGTCTCAAAAACCTTTTCGGCGTTATCTTCGCTTTCGTCAACCTGTTCTCGCCATTGACTTTTCTGCCGGGTTATCTCTTTAATTGCATTATCATTAAACAATATTGCCATTTTTATGCCTTTCTAAAGGGTTGTTAATAAAGAATATCTGTACCCATAAGTAACTAACTGATCAGTAGAATTAACCGGCCAGTTAGATAATGTCAAGAACTTTTTATGACTCTCACGGAAATTTTTTGCCAAGTATTCTTAAATATAGCTTAACCATTTGATATAAAAATGATTAAGTGCTAAACGTGATCCGTGGATACGACATTGGAGTGTAATCTGCTACAGGGATTTATCCTTCGGGCTATTTTCTGAGGAGGTAGCGCAGACATTTAAGAGTATCCTGGCCTTTGCGGTGCCCTGGAACCTGTTTGAAGAAATGGAAGGAAATGTGCCGGAAAAAGTTTCCTGATGCGTTGGTTGCGGCCTTCAGGCCGCCTTGGGGGCAAAGTAGATAGGCTTTTGAAGTTTTTTTTCACGTGAGGTGTTTTTTTTGCTTGATATGCTCTTTAACGGGCACCCCGGCAGGCTGCGGCATAAATGAGACGTGGAAGGAGTAGACTTATGTACAGCGATCTATATGCAAGGAAAAGGACAACGGCTGAACAGGCAGTGGCCGACATAGGGGATTCCAGCACGATTGTCCATGGAATGGCCTGCGGTGAGCCGCCTGCGCTACTGGGGGCCATCGCGACCCGACTGCGGGCCGGTGATCTCAGAAATGTCAATATTTACACTCTCCTGCCCGGTCAGTACGCCTTGAAGAGCTACCTGGCTATCGATCTGAGTGACTGCGTTAACGCCTGCACGTGGTTTGTCTCGCCTGCTGACCGCAACATGGTCCGAGTCGGTCTGAACCATTTCGTGCCCAATCTGTTCCATCAAATACCCCGGTTCATCAGCGAATTGATGAACATTGATGTGGCGCTGACCACTGTTTCGCCGATGGACAAGAACGGTTTTTTTACGTTTGGCGCCATAAACGACTACATCTCCACTGCTGCCCGTTGTTGCAGAAAGCTCATCGTGGAGGTGAATCCACGGATGCCTCGTGTTTTCGGAGACTCCTTGCTCCATATCTCGGAGGTGGACGCGCTGGTTGAAAATGAGGTGCCGCTCTTGGAGGTTAGCCCGACTCAGCCGAAGCCGGAGGCGGCCGTCATTGGAAAGATCGTAGCGGCCGAAGTGCCTGACGGGGCTACAATCCAGGTGGGCTTCGGGGGGATTCCGAATGCGGTGTGCGAGTACCTGAGGGATCGGAAGGATCTGGGAATTCACAGTGAGCTTCTATGCCCGGGCATCGCCGAGCTGATTAAGAAAGGGGCGGCGACGGGCCGCAGAAAAAGCTTTCATCCCAGGAAGCACCTGTTCACCAACGCCCTGGGGGATCGCGAACTCTATGATTTCATTGATGACAATCCGAGCTGCGAGAGTTATCCTGTATCTTACATCAACGACCCGCTGAACATCGCGAGGCAGGACACCTTCATCTCTGTTAACGCGACCATAGAGGTGGACCTTCTTGGACAGTGCAATTCGGAGAGCATCGGCGGGATGCAGTATTCAGGTACGGGGGGCCAGCTTGACTTCGTGCGCGGCGCCTTCAATTCAAAGGGAGGCAAATCAATCATAGCATTCTACTCGACCGCCCACGATGGTGAAATTTCCCGGATTGTCCCGCGTCTCGAATCAGGGGCCGTGGTTACGGTTCCGCGCATGGATACGCATTATCTCGCCACCGAATACGGGATTGTTAATCTTAAGGGTAAGTCCGTCAGAGAGAGGGCGTTGGCGGTGATCAGCCTTGCACACCCCAAATTCAAGGACCGCCTCCTGCGGGAAGCCGAGAACATGTATCTTGTCTGAGCGTCAAGAAGAATGGCCGGGAGCGGGCAGCGATCGACTGGGACCAGCTCCTGTGGCACACGAAGGTTGATCGGGTCTATCACGATTCTCCCAGCGCTGACATCGATCAGAAACGACATGGAAATCATTTGGGTCGACGCACTATCATGGATAAGGTTTGTAGTCTCCCTCACCCTGTGCTAAATTGGTCAGGAGACAGGCTCATCATCGTGTCCTGCATAAAACAATTTTTTCTGTCAGCACTGAGACTTGCTCCCTGATCGGTGTTTGTGAGATTGGAGGCCTATGACTTCAAATAATCAACGTCCGTCATATCGCTTGTTCAAATATCTGAACGCGGCCTTGCTTTTGTTCTTTATTCCGGCCTGTTCTTCGGATACTGGTCCTTCGGAAACCCGCACCATAAACTACTGGGTGGCAACCAATGGAAGTGACCAGGCCAGTGGTGACTCGGAAAATCCCTTTCTAACCTTAGAGCACGCCCGGGATGTGATCCGTGCAAATCACGATCGGGGAATTTACACCATAAACGTTAACATAAGAGGAGGCACTTATCGACTCGGCAGCCCGCTGGTTTTAAATGGCGGAGACTCCGGCGCTCCCGATGCGGAGGTGGTTTATCAGGCCGCTCCAGGAGAAATCGTCGTGATCTCGGGTGCTCTAAAAGTTAGCGGCTGGACTCTGCACGACGCCGGTTTCAACATCTGGCGAGCGCAAGTGAATACCGGAACCATGCCGCGACAACTATATGTCAATGGTCAGCGCGCCACTCGAGCTCGCACACCGGACTATCCCAATTATTACACACCCAATTCCTCAGGATACACTTACGAGTATACTTTTGGTGTCGATCCGCAGATCCCGCCGACCTGGAACAACCCAGCCGCCGTCGAAGCCGTAACCGTGACACAATGGAAAATGATGCGTTGCCCCATTGCTGAGATCAGGGACGATAGTGAAGTGATCATGGGGAATCCTTGCTGGAATAATGCCAATGTGTTCCCCTATCCCTGGAATTTTCATCTCCTCAGCTGGTGGGAAAATGCCTATGAGTTTATGGATGAAGCGGGTGAGTGGTATCTTGACCCGGGCACACAAACCGTTTATTACATCCCCCACGACGGAGAAGATATGAACAGCGCGGACGTGGAGCTGCCTGTTCTTGAGAAATTAGTGGATGCCAGCGGCGATGTTTCACAGACTGTGAGCTTCATACGCTTTAGGGGCCTGAGCTTCATGTATGCCACTTGGTTTGCGCCGAACAGCTCCGATGGCTACGCCCTCGATCAGAGTGGTTTTCACTTGGTGGGGTCCGACCATAAGGCCAACACGATTGGACACGATCCCAAAGCCGTGGGCATCCCGGGTAATTTGAGTTTTGTTTATGCGCAGAACATTACAATTGAAGGCAATTCGTTTGCGCATATGGGCGCCATCGCACTGAGCTTCGGAACCGGCAGCCAAAATAACGAGATCGTGAACAACCTCTTCAGTGATATTTCCGCAGCGGCCATTCAGATCGGCGGTATTGCAGCGGAAGATCATCATCCTGAACATCCCTCCCAGCTGACGAGCGACAATCGCCTCGCCAATAACCTCATCGAATATTCAGGCCAGGAGTTCTACGACGCCCCCGGGATTTTCATCGGTTTTACCACCCGTAGCCTTGTCGAACACAATGAGATCAGCCATGTCCCATGGGCCGGAATTGCCATCGGCTGGGGTTGGGGCCTGCTCGATCCGGGTGGCTTTGCAGGACTGCCCCACGCAACACCCTACGAGTGGGGTTACATCGGCACGCCCTCGGCGGCACAGGGGAACAAGATCGTCCACAACAAGATCCAATACTTTTTAGAAAAGTTATGGGACGGCGGCGCCGTTTATACCACGGGCTTTCAAGGGACATCCATGGAAAACGGCCAGTTGATCGCCTGGAATGTGGCGACAGGCAAACGACCGCTTGCAGGGGGCAACACCTTTTATACCGACGGCGGCAGCCGTTTCGTGACGCTACGTCAAAATGTCTCTTTGGATAATCCGCAGGGCTTTGTAGATTTCGGACCTTGTTTAAAGTCCTCATCCTTTGAAGATCTCTGCCTGACAACGGGTATGGGAGCATTACCGGTTTGTTAATGGATTTTTGATGGATTAGCGAAAAAAGTTCTGGACATTCCTGCTGATTGCCTGTATAGCATAATGGACTATCTTATGAAAGGCAGGTGATCAAAAGGTGCCGGAACGTTTAGAGAA